>NZ_JBFLAB010000018.1:0-81385 GCF_040742695.1 Microbulbifer discodermiae
GAGGAACAGTTCGCGCCGTGTTTTGCGTTTCTTGATAGTGTATTCGGCTTCGGCGAAGGTCAGTTGGCTCATGATTGAATCTGTGTATGTTGGAAATGGGGTAAATTATGCCAGACTGGAGCAGTTTTTCAGAGGTTCCTTAGGTGCTCCTAAGGGATATGTAATGGAAAAAAGATATCAAGTATTTGTAAGTTCTACATATGCTGATTTAAAAGAAGAGAGGCAGCATGTAATTCAAGCCTTAATGGAAATGGACTGTATTCCGGCTGGCATGGAGCTATTCCCTGCCGCAGATGAAGAGCAATGGGAGTTCATCAAAAAGGTGATTGATGATTGTGACTATTATCTATTGATCATTGGTGGCAGGTATGGATCAACAACCCCTGATGGAATAAGTTACACCGAAAAAGAATTTGATTATGCTGTTGAAAATGGGCTAAAGGTTGTAGCTCTAATACATGGTGAACCTGACGACATACCTTTTGGAAAGTCGGAACAAGACTCCGATCTTAGAGAAAAGCTTTTCCAGTTCAAAGATAAAGTAATTGATGGGCGGCTTGTAAAATTCTGGAAGTCAGCTCAGGAGCTTCCCGGATTGGTTGCGTTAAGCCTAACTAAAACTATAAAGATGTATCCAGCGACTGGTTGGATTCGGGCGAATCACGCTGCGAGTGAAGAATTGCTATTGGAAATTAATAGTGTAAGAAAGAAAAATTCTGAACTAGAGGAGAGAATAAAAAATCAAAAAGCAGCGCCGATTGAACCTATAAGTAATCTCGCGGATATCGACTCAATATTTCCTGTTAACTGGTCAATTCGCAGCGGAAGCCCTGCTGTAACAAGAAATCATGTGACCGAGATATCTTGGCGTGAAATGTTTAAGGTTATTTCACCGTATTTAGAAGAATACATCAATGAAGAGACCGTGAAATCTAAGATGGCCGCAGCACTTAAAGATCGATCCGGCCGAAATGGGTATTCAACATCAATTAATGATCAAGACTTCAAAACTATCGGATTACAGTTTCGCGCTTACGGATTGATGAGGACGAATTACCTTAAAACAACCAAAGGAAATATGGCGACATTTTGGAAGCTAACCGATAGAGGCGAAAAGCTAATGTTGGAACTTCGGGTCGTGAGAGAGCGCACCTAACAAAAAGGTGCATGTGACAGCCGCCGCGTTGCGGCGTCTGCACATGACCTTGGCGTTACTACATGCTTGCTTTCAGCTGCTTAAGGATTGTGTAGAAAAGGAGCATCTTTTCATTTTAAACTTCTATTTCATTCTACATTTCTCGACCATAAAAAATTGACATAACTTTCACTGTGACCGCTATTAACTTCATCACTATTTTACAATCAATCCAGCATTTTTTTGGAGGAATCTAACCCCTTTCACTCCCCAATCACCACCCTCAGATTCACCGTACGCTGGATGCACTCCATACGCCATACCCCTTTGTTCACTTCCTCATTCTCGGTGCCCTCAGCCACAGCACTGGCCTGCAGGGTTTCCACTTTACCGGGGGTTTGCCAGGGGGTACCGACGGTATTGTTTAGCACCTGGTTATCCGTAGTGACAAAGGCGCCGATCATTTTATAGGCAAATTGATCGGGGCTGCCGTCCTGATCCAGATCAATGGGATTACGCACCTGTGAGATTCGCACAATATCGCCGGTATAGATGCCGCTGGTCAACTCATAAAAGTGTTCATCTTCTCCCGCATTGCTGATACCACTTGCTTGAATATATTCGACCATATGGGCTCCCTCAGGGCTTGTGCGGTTGGTTGTGGGTAATCACCCGGTGCTGTGGATCAATACCAGCCGCATAGCTGATACCCCCCACACTGATTTTGTACACGGTGCGCAGGCCTGCGCATTGGACATGGGTGACAATTTCCCAGACGGGCGGATCGTCGTTATGCAGAACACCGAGCAGGACACCTTTGGCATTCTGGGCTTCGTAGACAATGCTCTCCCGGTCGATGATCGGAGTTTCCCGGCTGCAGATGGCCCGGGACCACTGCTCGTGGAGTGCATAACACAGGGCAAAGCCGAAGCGCTTTCGAATTAAGTGCATAAAATTGCTAATGGCGTAAATGCCATCCAGATAAAGATATTAAAACCAGTGCTGAATCCATTACTGGATGAAATTTAAATATCTATGTGGAGAATTTTATCAAACAGAAAAATACACGACATAGAATATTATGGAGAAAGATAAATTGACTAGAAATAGAGGTTACTCCATTAGCCTGCTAATATAGGGTTTTGTCTCAGTTTATTTTCCTGTAGTCTGCCAGGGTGGCACAAGAGTCTTATCAGAGTTTCTTTTTTGGTCACTTCGTTAACTCCTTTAATTAAATAAATAGAAATTTCTGCCTAATTGAACTTTCAGAGGAGGGTTTGTAATGAGAA
Source organism: Microbulbifer discodermiae (assembly GCF_040742695.1). Lineage (NCBI taxonomy): Bacteria > Pseudomonadati > Pseudomonadota > Gammaproteobacteria > Cellvibrionales > Microbulbiferaceae > Microbulbifer > Microbulbifer discodermiae. The sequence continues at coordinate 2,425 of NZ_JBFLAB010000018.1, forward strand.
CTCATCAAGTTGTCTTATTTACCTTACTAATGCTGTCAATTACTGTATCGCCTACTGCATCCTCACAAATCGTACCTGTGCCGATTTGTGGCCCGGAGGTAAGAGAAGAGGTTGCCCTAGAACTGGAAAATATAGCTAATCTCCCCGTAGATGACAAATTGGACGCAGAGCTTGCTCTGTACCAAACCTATGCATATTGCGCAAATGAAACTATAGATACTTCTGATTTTGTGACGGCTGCAAACCAATGTGGTGCTTCGGTGTCACAACTCGGAAGCCTATTCTATGAAGAAATGAGTTGCTGTGGTTATGATCCGCAACGTCGCCAGTTTGGTTGCCCTGTAAAAGTTAAACAAAGATTCGGATTTGGTGGGGCACCTTTACCCGGTAGCCGTGAATATGTATTGCATTGTGTTAGAAATACAAATGGAAGCTTAGTACCAGTCGGTGACGATAGTGTGCACCTCGCGAATGAAATTTATGGCACAAACCCTAGCTGGCAGTTTGCAGTCATTGCAAATGCCAATGATAACTTAAATACGGTCTACCCAATGAATGGTCAGACACGTAATGCTCGATCTATCCTGTCCTGGGGTTTCAGGCCAACTTCGTGCAATTTCCTGCCTATTTGGGGTAATGCACTGAACTACAAAATCCGCCTGGATCAGTAACCAATACAGGGGGGCTAATTCTCAATTAACTGAGACATTGCATTATAGGGCACCAGTAAAAGAAACCCGGTGCCCTATAATTGCAATGCCGTATAATTCGAACCTCTAAGATTAGGTAACCAATAGAAGATACAAAAGCTCCAGTATTGGCCAACCCCGAAAGCTATCCTCACAGCGGATAACCATGCATGGTGGTCATTGGTCTCCAGGTATTCCGGGTCAGCGGAAGGTAACGCAAAGCCCTGCACAACCACTTGGTATTGCAGTGTATTTTCCACTCTTCAAAGGAAATGCCCGCTCATTAAAGTAGAGCACAGCTGGCAGGAAGTGATTGCGAAGAGTAGGGAAATAAAAAAGCCGCGGCAATAACACCACGGCACACCCTACAAATTAGTTGTTTAGTATTTCTAGAAGCCCTTATAGAAACTTAAACCTATAACACGTGGGTCCAGAGTAAATACATTGGCGCTGAGACCGGTATCGTCACTGTTGGTAAAGAAGTCGGTGATAGGTGCATCATCGAATACATTCTTGACATAGAGCTGCATTTCAAAATCCCATACCGGTTGGGCAACAGTAGCGGATAGATTTAAATTTCGCCAGGACTTCAACCGGTCGTACTCAGAATTGTACACCCGCGCAAAACTCTGCGACTGGAAATAGTAGTCTCCACGCAACTTCAGCTCCCAATCGCGCCACGGAATTGTATGATCCAGGCCCAGATTGGCGGTGAACTCCGGTGCATTGGGCAGCTCGTTGCCGCCCAGATCAGCGGCAAAGCCGCGCCCGCCGTTGGGGGCATCGAAAAGCGGAACATAGGGTTCCACACCGTACCGCTTATCAAGACGTATACGCGGCTCGCTCCCGTCTGGTAATGGTCCGTAGGTGCCATAGTGGTTCGCACCACCGCAAAGCTGGCCCACAAAGAGTCCAATCACATCCTGGGCAACAAGCTGCTCAACTAAATGGCGTGGCGCTATACAATTGGAGGGTACCTGCAAGGTGGGGCGTACCACCATCCAGTCTGGATTGCCTTGGGTGCGATTCATGACATCAATGGATTCCTCACCATCGCCGATACGGGTTCTTAAATAGCCCAGATTAAAATCCGTACGGGTGTTGGGGGTGATTTGCCAAGCACTTTCCAGCTCCAGGCCCCAGGTTTCGGTATCGAAATTCTCGTTAAAGGAAATACGATCCACAATCTGCGAAACCTGGTAGTCCTTGTAATCGTAGTAGAAGGCGGTGGCATTTAGGTTCAGACTGCCATCCAGCAGGGTATTTTTGGCCCCAAACTCGAAGGCGTTAACAAATTCCGGCTCGAATTTCCCGGCCAGTGGCTGGTATTGCACTATCGCGGTATCAACATCCACCCGAGGCGGGTTGGTGCCGCCGCCCTTATAGCCACGTGAGAAAGAGGCGTAAAACAGAGTTTCGTCGGTGAAAGGGGTCTCGGTGCGCCAGTCAAGCACCAAGCGTCCAGTGTACTCCTGCCACGCCTGTTTAATATCTTCCCCACGGGGGTAGCCGCGCCGCGCTTTGCCACCGGAAACCCCACCATTATAAACTATTCCGTCACGTAAACTCGTACCCAGTAACAGCTGACTGGGGATGGGAGTAGCGGTCTTGCGGTCCTCGGTGTAACGCAGGCCGGCGGTCAGCTTGACCGCGTCCGTCATCTGCCAGTAGGTTTCACCAAACAGGGCACTGGAGCGGGTCTCCACCAGATTGCGGCTGAGAAAGTAGTTATGCCCCTCGTCGTTTAATTGCCCCAGGGGGTTGGGGTCCACATAGATACATTCCCCCGGCGTGGTTTCATCGCAGGAACCGTGAGTGTTGCGCCCTTCCTCATCCTTAATTGAGCTGCCATAAATGGCAATAGCGATATGGGTAAAGAGATTATTAAAAACGTAGTAGTCGTCCTGGGATTCAAAATCCAGATAATTGGCTCCCAGGGAGAAATTAAATGGACCGTCGAAGGCGGACTGCAACCGCAACTCGTGGCTCCGCTGGCTATTGTCCGACCGGCTGATATCCACCGACAACATGCGGTCCGAAGGGCCCAGTTGAGGGTCAGTAAAGACACCCCCTGGGGTTATTCCGGGCAACTCGTAGGGTACGAGTTGCCCTCTTACAAAGCGGACCAGGCCCTCATGGGCGGAGTCGTTAAAGACTGGGGCTGATAGATACCGGTTATAGTCCTGGGAGCTGTAGTAGTCGTCCTTGGCATAGGTGGACTGGGCAAAGAGCCGCAGTGACTCTCCCAGGTCCAGCTCCAGATTCAGCTGCACCACATCGTTTTCGGCGCGAAACACCGGATCGTAGCTCGTCTCAATCTCGCGCAGATCGCGGGACTGCTGAACGTTCCTATAGGGATCAATCTGTTTGACGAACGGAAGTACGCCAAAAGAAGGATTGTCGGGCGTCGGCAGCAAAGTCCCCAAAAAGCCACCTAAACCATAGGTTGTAACGCGAAGAAAGGCCAAAGCTTCGGCATTAGGGGCGCCAAAAGCATCGTCGTCGTACAGGGAGCCGGGCAAACAACCTTGGCTAAACTGTGGTCTTAGTCTATCCGACACCTTGGCTTCGCCAACCATATCCGGACCTGTATCGCGGGTGCAGAGCTGTTTACCGGTACGGGAGCGCTGGTCATCTTCTTCAAAATGCTGCCAGATCAAATTAGCGCTAAAGGCTTCAGAAGGCTGCCATTCCAGAATTGTGCGGGTGGAGTAGAGATCCCTATCGTTAACATCATTGTCGGTAAAGGCATTATAGTCATAGCCATCCCGTTTGGTCATAGCGCCGGAGACCCGCAGTGCCAGGGTCTCCCCCATGGGTAGATTGAACATGCCACTACTGCGGCGGGTATTGTAGTTGCCCGCCTCCAGCTTGATTTCCGCTTCCAAGTCGTCTGAGGGCATCTGCGGCAGCATATTGACCACGCCGGCGGTGGCGTTGCGGCCGTAAAGAGTGCCCTGGGGGCCGCGCAGTACCTCGATTCGTTGCACGTCGAAAAGTTCCTGCTCGTAGAGGCGATTGCGGATCAGGGGCGAGTTGTTAAAGCTCACCGCCACCGCCGGGTCGGAGCTGGCGGAGACGGCCTTGGTGCCCACGCCGCGGATGGAGAGGTTGTAGGTGCTGAAATTATTCTTAGAGAAGTTCACATTAGGTACCGCGCGCACCAGTTCGTCGCCGCGCTCGATTTTCAAATCCTCCATGCTGTCGCCGGTAAAGGCTGATACGGCGATGGGCACATCCTGGATGCCCTCCTCGATCTTCTGCGCTGTGACAGTGATCTCCTCGATAGCCTCGCGGTTAGGCCCCTCTGGTTCGCTCTGGGCCAGGACGGACGCTGAAGCCATAACCAGGCAGACCGCGGTCGCGCTGCACCACATTGGGGCGGCCTGATTGAATGGCCGGGCTGAATGAATCGCTTGTGCGATCCTATTTTTTTCCGGTGCGCAAAAATCTGATGTCATGAAATTCACCCCTCCTCGGGCGTCATCAATACCGATACTGAGCCGCCTGTCTCCCTCGACTTTTGCCCTTAAACCCGTTCCGGACAGCAAAGCCCGGGCAGCATCTTCGATCGAGTAGGAACCAATCAAACAGTTTGTGGTTTTTTCCCGGACGATATCGAAAGGAAAAATTAGCGTTAAATCAGCCTGCTCTGCGAAGGCAATCAGCGACAGGTCCGCTCTTTGTTCAAGAATAACGAAAGGTATAGTTTCATGTGTTTGTGCTGCCCTTACAGGCAATACCGAATACAACATTACCAGGATATATAAGCCAATACAGAAAAACCTGGCCAAATTATTATTCTCTTTCACGAGTTTTAAACTCGCGTTTTTAGTAGACGACCTAGAAATTATTTTCCACCATGCCGTTAATGTACAAACAAAACATAAGCTTCATATCGGACAGTATTAGAACATCAGATTCAGGCTATTCGGCGCTTAGCAAGACCTTGCTATCCCCAACCCGTTGATAGGAAATATTGAAATTCTCTCTGAGGGTCAACAACAAACCTTTCACATCGCCGGCTTTGAACAAGCCGGCAATTCGCACTTTTTTCAGCTTTTCATCGAGAATAACAAATTCAACCTGTGTATAGCGGCTGATTTCGGCCACTGCACTTTCCAGGGGTTCTCCGCGAAAAACCAGATTTCCATCCCGCCATGATAGTTTGACCTGTATTTCCTTTGGATTTACTTTTTCGATGGTTTCTTCTTCTCCCCCAAGCACCAGTTGCTCACCTTCTGAAACGATCACAGAAGTATTCGGTGAAATTTCTGGAAGCAACTCGATGGTATTGTCCTCTGGCGTCTCGTGTACAGCGACCAAAACCTTTCCATCAGTGACGACCAGTTCGATCTTTTGATCGCTGTTAATTTCAATATTGAAAGCCGTTCCCACGGCCTGAACCACTTTATCTCCAACAATCACACTGAGGGGGCGAGACTTATCGTGGGCTACCTGGACGTGAATCTCCCCCCGTTCAAGGACCAGCAGTCGGTGCTGATCGGTGTAGCTTACCTTTACCTGACTGTTCGTATTGAGCACCAATTGGCTACCGTCTGGTAAATTTACCGAGGAATGCTCTCCGATTGCCGTTTCGTATATTCGGTCGACGACCGCGGCCAAAACCTGTTGCTGTTCGATGAACCGCTCAGCAACCATGGTGGCCGCCCAGGCGCAAAAGAAAGCAAGTACCACCAGTGCGGATGCCGCCACGGCCCTATAGGGCCGCGAAGCCCCCGCCGTGGGCTTATGGGTATTGGGGAAGAGTTCCGATAACCGTGACAGGGCGTCCATTTTGTCCCAGATTTCAGCCATCTTAAAAAGTACCTGGCGATTTTTTCCACTGCCCGCCAGCCACTCTTTCAGAGTTTGAACTTCTTGTACATTCAAACCTCTGTCCAGCCTCGCAATCCACTGGCTGGCCTGTTCGTAGCATTCCTGCTGCGTTTCCAGTTTGTAGACAACTTTACTCATGTGCGCTTCCCTTGCCCGATACGGAGGGCGAAGTGGAGGCCCGGGGCCACTGTCTACTGCGGCCATTGTTGTTTGACTCAGGACTACTTCGCTGCATCATAAAATAGGTACACCGCTTGATGCCGGTGGCAATGTGTTTTTCTACAGTGCTTTCGCTCAAATTCAATTCTTTTGCTATTTCCCGCTGGGAGTAGCCATAGACTTTCTTGAGCACAAAGACCCTGCGGCAACGCAGGGGCAATTGACGAACGGCCTCGCAAAAATGTGAGAACTCCTCATCTGACGCAACCCGCTCGTAGGTTTCGTCAGAAAAATAGTCAGTTTGGCTATAGGCTGTTTCCGGGTCTTCATCAGCGCTTACAGTCATCCTTGTTTCCGACCGCTTCAGGTAGTCCAGCGCCAGGTTTCGGGCCGTCCTTAGCAAAAAAGAGCGCGGATACAATATCTCGCCTTCCCGCTTAACCTGACAAACCCTGACATAGGTCTCCTGAACGATATCCTCTATCTCTTTAGGTGGTACAATACGCGATACCGCCCGCACCAGGGTCGCCCGCAGTGCGATATATAAACCGCTTATAGTATCTTTTTCTGACATCTCTCCCTTACACCGTGACTATTCAGCGGTTTGCCAAATTGCTCAAATCTTGCTCTGCGAACTCTGTGTTTGGGGCCCATCCACACCATTTTTTGGTTAAAAGTCAGCTGAGTCGTTTGTTTTTGATCACTGCGGCCGGGTGCTTATTTAGTTTTGCCCAGCCCTGTTAGTGATCAATACCCCTCTATAGTAAGTCCAGACGAATGGAGAGAGGTTTTCCGCTATAGAGAAGCGATTTTTATATTTTTTGGGGAGCCCTGTCCCAATGGAACTGTCCACCCTTGTAATTGGTTAACGGTAGGTCATGAGTGAATCTCAAGCGCCACAAACCGCAGAAAATTGTCACAAAATTGCGATAAGTTGAGTTGCTATATGGCCAGGAGATTACTGTCTCGCACCATGAAACCAGGGCTGTGCACTATGTGGAAAAGGAGTAGGACAAGTATCCTGAGTAGCCAACCGGGATAAGGAGTGATAAAAACCACCAGGGTCAGTGCACTCAGCTGGACCACAAATGCTGTGAAGGCAGGGCTGATAGGTGGATGGTTAAAATATTATGATATTTTCAACCACCCACTTGGAACAAAAAAATATTTCGGTTTAAATCGCTATTTGGCTGATCCAAGGCTCATTCAATTGGCTCCAAACAGGGTTCAGAGCGGCAGCCACCGTTGCTGTCCTGCAATATTACAGAACAAGTCATGTAGTCCCTATTTCCAAAGCCATCAGTTACAGTTAACCGAGCTGTATATGTGGAGTAGCTTTTCTGGAAAAGCGCATAGAATATAGATGAAAAAGGACCCTTACCAGTAAAACTTGAGCCATTTGATAACACCCAATTGTAAGACGTCGAATCTGTACCACTTCGACTAAAAGAATCGTTATCCTGAAAAGTCACATTAACGACGGTCCCCTCAATAAAAGAAGGCGTTATTACGCATTTCGCCTTTGGAGGCATAGTTTGCTTTCGTAAAGCAGAAAAATTTTGATGAATGTCAACTAGGCTATTGTGCGCGGTTTCGGATAATAAGTGCAATTGGATAGGGAGAGGGGCCAGCTGGTAGACTCCGCGCTTCTCCCGACCAAGAGACGAGGCACTGATGAGTTACCACCAGCTGACCGAAGAAGAAAGATACCAGATTAACGTATTATTGAAAGCAGAATATAGCCAGAAAGAGATCGCTGCTTTGTTGGGGCGCTCACCTTCAACGATTAGTAGAGAATTGAAGCGCAACTGCGGTTTACGAGGTTACAGACCCGCACAGGCGCAGCGTTTCAGTAATAATCGCAGAACGACGGCCCATAAAGCGATCAAAGTGACCGATGGAGTGAGAGACTGGATAGAGAAGCTGCTTCGCCAGGAGCTGAGCCCTCAACAAGTAGCGGACTACCTATTGAGGCACAAGCAGGTGTCGTTGCACCATGAGACGATTTATCAAATTGTTTACGCCGATAAGGCTGAGGGTAGGACCTTTACAAACACTTGCGAGTGCTCTCCAGGCCCTACCGAAAACGCTATGGCCATTATGACCGGCGTGGACAGATCAAAAACCGAGTAGATATCGATGATCGTCCAAGGGTAGTTGATAGTCGTTGCCGAATCGGTGACTGGGAGGGCGATACCGTCATGGGTAAGGGGCGCAAAAGCGCTTTATTGACCATGGTAGAGCGCAAAACGCTGTATACGGTGATCCTCCGGTTAACTGGCAAACGGGCAGACTTACTTGCAGAGGCAGCTGTTGTGGGCATGAAGGCCCTGAAATCGAAGGTCAAAACCATTACCTTTGATAACGATTTGGAGTTTTCGGAGTACGAAAAAATTGGCGATGGGCTTGGCGCTGATGTCTACTTCGCTCATCCGTATGCTTCCTGGGAGCGTGGGATCAACGAAAATACCAACGGTCTAATCCGACAGTATTTTCCTAAAGGCACCGACTTCAATGAAGTCACTGATGAAGAGGTGCAAGCGGAGATGAATCGACTCAACGACCGTCCGAGAAAGACGAGGGGTTGTCGATCGCCAAACGAACTATTGATGGGGCAGCGAGCAGATTTACTCGCTGCGTAACGAAATTGCAGTTATTACTTGAAACCGCGTTTTATCAATTTGAAAAGGTGCTTACATTAAAATTAGTGTGAAATTTAAAAAATAAGAAGAGCGTCATGGTTTTCAAATTACAAGAAAGTAATCATTGACGACTTCTGATACAAGAGAATATAAATTACCGGCCAGCAGGAGGAAAGTCTAAGAAATAGATGAGGAGCACATATGTAGTTATTTTTAGTCTAACGAATTTCTTATAGATTTAGAGAGTTTTACACCAATCAAAAAAATCAAAGGTTAGATGTTATGAGACTGCCGAATAAATTATTGTTTTTGATGCTGTTCATCAGCGTTTCTTCAAGCTCTTTCGCAAATGTATCATCCTTCGAAACGCAAAATAGATTATTGGTTGAAATCGAAACAGCTAAAATTATAACACCAACAGCAAATGCACGTTTTTTAAACTTTCGACCAGCAGGAATCTCACCGCCGCTTTTCAACGCCCTACGATTTAATGCCTCCGATGGAAATTTTTACTACATGTTTTCCATAGAACTAAATGGCGCGATTTTATATATAAATAGTGGAGGTATAAATCAAAGCTTAAGGCTGTCTCCTTCAGGGGTTGATCCATCAACTATTAACGATTTGGATACATTACGCGAAGATCCAAGAACGTTTGAATTTCTACGATCAGGATATAATAACGTATTACTTAATACGAGCGTAAATGGTTATATTTCTAATAGTTCTGATCGAGCAGTTTTAGTGCCTTCTCCTGCTTTGGCAGCAAGGATCACACTGGATTAATTGCTCATCTGGCAATTCCGCAGAAAACGGTAGTATTCCGCTCTTTTGTCAGCAATCCCACCATCTCTCAGGATAAGATTGCACTTGGGGTTCAGGCTTTCAAGAAGCGGTATTGCCAATAGGCAAAATGGGCTGGTAGAAGACCTCAGCGGGCTTCCTGTCAACCCAGATTTTTCAAGCTGGATACTCTAAGAGCAGCAATGCCTCACAATCCGCCAGGGACTGGCAGCGCGAATCCCTTTACATGAAAGGGACGAGCAGAGGCATTCAGGCGGCACATGCCGCAAAGCTCCGACGAATCCTGGCGTTACTGGATGATGCCGCAGGCCCGGTAGACTTGAACATACCCTCATTCAGGGTGCACCCACTGAAAGGTGATCTGAATGGGTACTGGTCAATATGAGTGGACGGCAACTGGAGAGTGACCTTTCGATTTATTGGCGTGGATGTCGAGCTGGTCAATTATGTTGATTACCATTAGAGGAGCTACCGCCATGATGGCAAACCCTCCGCATCCTGGTGAACTGCTGCGGGAGGATGTGATTAACCCCCTTGGCCCTAGTGGGCTATGCGGAAAATAAGGTTACGTGATTTGATTTCACGTATACTTGCCCCATGGATACTCCTGACGTTTTTACAATTACCGCTCATGATGCAGCGACCCTGGAAAGCTGGATTCGCAGCACCTCGCTTCAGCAGGGTCAAATTACTCGAGCGAAGATTATTCTGGCGCTGTCGGAGGGCATGCCAGTGATGGACGTGGCTGCGGCCCAGCGCGTGTCTCGCAAGACAGTTCACAAGTGGAAGAAGCGCTTTATCGAATCGGGCCCGGAGGGTTTGCTTGACCAGGCAAGGCCAGGGCGACCGTCGGTAATTGACGCCGAGATTGTGAACCGTGTTCTCACATTGACGACGAGCCGCATTCCTCATGAGTCCACTCACTGGAGTGTCTCGTTGATGGCGAAGTACGCCGGTGTTACCACATGGCAGGTTAGGCAAATCTGGAACGCTGCAGATTTGAAACCACACCGACTCAGAACCTTCAAGATCAGCAATGACCCGCAGTTTGCCGAGAAAGTGGTGGATATCGTTGGTTTGTATATGGACCCGCCGGACAATGCCTTGGTACTGTGTGTCGATGAGAAAACCCAGATCCAGGCACTCGATCGCACTCAACCAGGGCTTCCACTTGCCCCGGGGCGCATTGGAAGTCGCACCCACGATTACAAGCGCAATGGAACGGCGGCGCTCTTTGCGGCCTTCAATATTCTGACTGGCGAAGTGATTGGTCGCGTCGAGAAAAGATCGCGTTCCAAGGAATTTCTTGCCTTTCTGAAACAGGTCGAGCGGCAGACACCGAAAGACAAGGAGTTGCACATTGTACTGGATAACCTCAGCGCTCACAAAACCAAAGAAGTCACAGAGTGGGTAGCCAACCAGCCGAGAATTCATTTCCATTTCACGCCCACAAGTGCCTCCTGGTTGAACGCCGTCGAAGGATGGTTTGCGCAGCTCGAACGGCGGGCTCTTTACCGAGGCATATTTACCGACGTGGCGGACTTGAAGGCCGAGCTGCAGCGATTTATTCGTGTTCATAACCGCGATCTTGCCAAACCATTTAAATGGACAAAGAGCGCCGACACGATACTGGCTTCAGTGCGGCGAGCCAAAAATGTGTCACCTAATTAACCGCATGGCCCGCTAGAGGAGTGAGGCCTGGTCATGCACAACACTTTTAGTCCAGCTTGAGAGCCGGCAGTGGCTGCTGAATGGCCAGTCAGGTCACTTGCGTCTAATCTTGAGCCTAGGTGGCATCTATTTCTGCCATACGGTTTCCATCCCTGATCGCTGTTCCTGTGAGGTTTGCCATGAGGAAGACGGCAATAGAAGCACTGCGCACCAAAGAGCATGCTCTGCTGAATACTCCGACCGATTTAGGCGAAAGTGCTCGCATTGATATTAGCGCTGCTGTCAATTTACTGCTGGCAGATACTTTCGCCCTGTTTGTCAAAACCAAGAATTTCCATTGGCATGTAAGCGGTCCGCACTTCCGCGATTACCACCTGCTGTTTGATGAACAGGCGGATGAAATTTTTGGTATGACCGACATATTAGCCGAGCGGGTGCGCAAGCTGGGTGGCTCTACGCTTCGCTCTATTGGCCATATCGCCAAACTACAGCGCTCTTCTGATAACGACGCTGAGTATGTGGATCCACAGGATATGCTGGCAGAATTGCGCGAGGACAATCAGGCAATGATCGCTCGCATGCGCGAGGTGCACAAACTCTGCAGCGATCAACACGATGTGGCAACCACCAGCCTCCTGGAGGAATTTATCGACCAGGCCGAAAGACGTACCTGGTTTTTGTTCGAGGCAAGCCGCAGCCCTGGCTCGGTCCGGCACTAGGCCTGACGTTACCCCCTGAGTGTCACAAGCATATCCATACGACGGAATTATGGTCAATTCAGAGGAATTAGCGCTGTCAAGTGGAAAGATACCGGATTAGATAAGGGTAGCCCAAATCCTTAGACGGTATTATGCTGCAAAGTAGGCAGTATATTGACCATTGCCTGGCGTCAGGTGACATAGGTACAGCCAGTTCCCCGCGCCTCCCCAGGTCTATCAAGACACCTGACCTGCCCCCCAGTTTCAGCCTGCTGGCGCAGTGTCTGTACTAACCTTTTGCGCCTCTTCGGTAAGTTGAATCAGATTGGTTTCGATCGGCCCATGCTGTTTGAGCATCCTGGCCATCCAAACGGTACTACTCGCAAGAAAGCGAGCTGTGCGATTTGTATAGAGATGTCCCTGCCCCTGCTCGATATAACTTGGCCCCGGCCCGGCATCACCGACCCAATAGCAATCGGCATTTGGCGGAACAGTACATCCGTAGTGGGTGAAATTGTAGAGTGTGGTGGCGCAACAATCGTGAGCGCCATCCTCATTCCCGGTAACGATAACACCCACCACCTTGCCATACAGTGGATACTGGCCAGTTTTGGGATCAAGATCCCGGTAGGAGCCATCCAAGCGCTCACACATTAACTGGCAAGGCGATGCCCTGACGCCCATCCATATGGGCATCGACGGCACCAGTATGTCGGCTTGCTTGATCTTGTCATAAATCCTGGGCCATTCATCTCCGTTCCCCATGTCGGATTCAACGCCATATTCAATTCTGTAGTCGACCAAGCGGAGCGTCTCACACTCAACGCCCATTGGCGTCATGAGATCTGCGACTTTGTTGATTAGCGCCTCTGTATTTGAAATTTCCGGAGATTTTTTGAGGGTACAGTTGATAAATAGCGCCTTGAGTTTCACAGACTCCTCCCTGGATTGAATGAAAGTCACTTGCTATGGGCTCTCGTTTGATAAGGATGATTCGATATATTGAAGTGTTTTGTCAATGGAACTTCTTTGAATCACCCAGGCCAGTCAGCTACCTGACAGCTAATGCCACCAATTTTCACAATGAAGGCCGCAGAAACTAATTGCCCGCAACAGGGCTGGTCAATCTTTGAGCAGCACATTGACGTAGACAAATATGGATTTAAATATTTATTTACCCAAAGCAATGCAATATTTCGACCAGGGTATAAAATAGATGAATCAGTTCCATTAGCGTTAAAAATATCGTTGACTTGTGAGCGCTTTTTAAGGCGGGAATATCCACTATTTATGTTTAAAGGAAGTGCCAACCCGGCAGAGTTTATTTTTATCAGGGAGAGACACCATGGGCAGCTACCCGAGGACTTTTTCACATATAGGAATCTCCGTTCCCGATGTGGATAGAGCTGTTGACTTCTACAGCCAAGTAATGGGTTGGTATTTGATCATGAAGCCCACCGTTATCGACGAGGAAAATAAGACAGCAATAGGAAAGATGTGCATTGATGTATTCGGTACTGGCTGGAAGTCCTTCAGAATTGCCCATATGTCAACCGGTGATAAAATCGGCATCGAAATGTTTGAATTTTTGAATAACGAGAAGCCGGAAGCATTTGAGTATTGGAAGACGAGCACCTTTCATTTTTGTATCCAGGACCCGGATATAGAAACACTGGTGGAATCTATAGTGGCTCATGGAGGTAAACAGCGGATGCCGATCCGGGAATACTATCCCGGGGAAAAACCCTATAGAATGTGCTATGTAGAGGATCCTTTTGGCTTGATCTTTGAAGTGTATTCGCATAGCTATGAACTCACCTATTCTCAGGGCGCCTATTAGAGTAATCGATTCTCAATTTGCCACCCGTAGTTCATCTAGTTGTTTTTATCGTCCGAACGGTATACGACATGATGATTGAAGACGCACATTACTGAATATTTCGTTCAGCCGGCCTGAATCTATATTACAGTCATGACAGTCCGCTATAATTACTGTATTTAGGAGTCAGTCCTCAAGTCTGAAGGAATATAATCTGCAAGGTGGCAACAGCGCAATTTTTTATCCTATCGGATCACGAATTTTTATCGCGAATCTTCTTAAAAAATCTATTGCACGGTAATACAAAATCACGCAAAACGAAATTAGCGCTGCAGTTCAACAAGCAGCTATACGATAAATACTTCCTTTCACGGTATCGAATCAGAGTCAGTTTCCCAAGTTGATTGATATTACTGGTTCTTCAGATATTTTAAAAACACGTATTTTTCTGAGGAAGCTAAGACATGCAATAGCTACCGTTCCCAGGATTAAATGAAGCATTGAAAAATTGACCCACCAGATTGGATAAATATTTTAAGCTCAAAGCGATTGGCGCTTTTTTATAATACCAATTATCGAATTGTAGGAATTAATTCTATTTATTTCATCAGGCCCAAGCTGTACAATTGCCCAATCATGAGATTAGCTATCTTGTTAAATGACCTTTTATTTACTGAAAATGAGATTGATTTGCATGTTTAGGTTTGTTGGCAGTTATTTTGACAGTAAATTTTCACCTGTTACCAAATACCTACATTTTTCTTTAGTAGTTTTGGTAATTTTACAGATAGTGATCAGTAATTTTATGGAAATCAACGCCGATGGGACCATTGGTCAGAATGTAGTTGAGTATTTTTCCACCTGGCTTCATATAGGTGTCGGCCTGCTGGTTCTGGGGTTATCTTTTATTTTTGTCACCGTAGAACTGAATAGACGAGGTTTTCTTTATTTTTTTCCCTACTTTAGTGGTAATTTCCACCAGCTGAAATCGGATATAAACAGGTTAAAGAAAGCAGAGTTACCTGAATCCGCTCCGGGAGGTTTAGCTGCAATAGTTCAAGGTCTTGGTTTCGGCGCAATCCTATGTGTTGCCACCTCTGGTTGCATTTGGTTTATTCTTTGGCTTACTGATGTGTCTTTTTCTGATACATTCAGAGAAATTCACGAGATGTTAACCGGGTTAATTGAGGCTTATATTGTTGGCCATGGACTACTCGGGGTAATTCATATAACCTCAAACTATCTGAAGAGAGATGCTATTGACACCCCATCCTAGTAAATGGAAAGCAGTAAATACTAAAAACCTTGAAATTTCAAAAAAAATCTTCAATTTTTATATTTACTGTTTTTATCTGCCAATATAAACTAAAAATATCAAATGCTAACTGTGAACAAAAAGGTTAACTGTTACTCTTGATTTGATTAACTTTAATCAATTAAAACTTTCCAACTAATTAATACAGTCAACTATAATAGTATTCGCTGTATGGGTGAAAAACTGTGCAGAAGCGTTGATTTTCTAAGCGTAAAATTCAAACTTCCTACTGCTCTCTGTTTTTTATAGCAGGAGTCGATAGAGATCAGTTCTTGGACGTGTCTATTCTTTCTTTTTACCATTCAATTTAAAGGAGAAAACAGCTTCTTACTGGTTGCTATATATTCATATGCGATTCTGTATTAGTATATAGAAATTTTAATTAGGAAAAGTTCTGACAATCATATCACAAACCAAACTCGTATTGTTTCAGTCTTATTTTAGCTATGCTAGTGTTTGCCCTGCCAGCCAACCGGATGGCTAACACTAGCTTATTTCCCAACGCGGCCAAGCGTTTAAATAATAAAAATAAATCTGGATGGCCGAAAGAATAGCTTTGTTCCAGGTCGAACCTCCAAATTTGTTCAGCTTATTATTATTTAAATATTTTTGATGTCTTGTATCGCTGTTTTATCAGTTTTTACAGGCGTTATCCAATCTGAGTAGTTTTAAAAACAACGATTTGCGTAGGGAGTAACTTTTACACTGGAGAGAGTAATGAAAAAAATAATTTGTACACTGTTAGTAGTTTCTTTTGTAACCCCCGGAGCATTATTGGCGCAGGAACTATGGATAACCATCGGTAGCGACGGTTACCAGACTCTTAGGGAAAAGCCTGAATTTATAGCCCGGCAGGCGCTGGAGGCTCATGGAGAACGCAACGGCATTACAATACTCAAAGTGGACGAAAGCAACCTGTCCGGCATTTCCACAATCATGCACAAGAATCACAATCGCTGTGGTGGTTTTATGGTGCATCAATCCCTTGCGGAGGCCCAGGCAGCGCAGCTTTCTCCGCCACCCTCCGCGGCCAACCGGCTCGCGAGTTATACGATAGACAACTCTGCTACTGTAAGCGCATTGCAAAGCCAGATCACAGAGGCAAATATCCGCGCTACCATACAGTCGCTTGCAAACTTTACCAACCGTTTTTACACCACTTCGACCGGTGTTGCCGGCGCACAGTGGATCAGGGATAAGTGGCAGTTGTTGACCAATTCCCGCAGCGATGCCTCAGTGCAGCTCTATGGCCACAGCTGGGCGCAACCTTCGGTGATCCTCACCATTCAGGGGCAGGTGCAGCCGGACGAGATAGTCGTGCTGGGCGCACACCTGGATTCCACGGCTGGGTTTGGCACCGGGGAGGGAACCCGGGCCCCCGGAGCCGATGATGATGCCTCGGGAATCGCGACGCTGACCGATGTCATCAACGCCATAGTGGCAACAGGCTATCAGCCGGACAAAACCCTCAAATTTATGGGGTATGCGGCTGAAGAGGTGGGTCTGAGAGGATCTGCCGCTATCGCCAGTAACTACCGGAGTCAGGGCAGGAACGTGGTGGGGGTCTTGCAGCTGGATATGACCAACTACTTTGGCTCCAACAGCGATATTTACATGACGACCGACTATACCAATAGTGCCCAAAATACCTTTCTCAGAGATCTGGTGCAGACTTACCAAAGTCATTTAAGTGTCGGTAACGTTAACTGTGGTTACGCCTGCTCAGATCACGCGTCCTGGCACAATCAGGGTTTTGTCGTATCCTACCCGTTTGAAGCTGACAATAGTGGCTACAACCGCTACATCCATACCATCAACGACACCCTGGCCAATAGTGGGGGAAATGCCAACCATTCGGTCAAGTTCGGCAAGTTGGCGGCAGCTTACGTTGCGGAGCTGGCCAAGGGCAGTATCGGCGGCAGCCGGCATTCCAGTGCCTGGTAAACTGAGTCAGTTTTCAGCAGCTTGATCTACGGGGACTGCCGCTGTTGAAGGTGTGCAGTCCACCGCTTACCTCACAGCCCTGGATGGCGTTACCTCCCGGTGACGGCCCTCCCCAGGCACGTGATGGCCTCTGGATATTCCCATTGACCCGATGATGACTGTTGTCCCCGGCCATTCAATCAATGGCCAAGTAACTAGGGCCTGTTGACACTAACTGAGTTGGCCCTGTTGTGACAGAAAAGGTGCCAATCGAGGCAAGAGGAGAGAAGTTTGGTTGTTCCAAATGAGCGACGAGCAACGAAGAGTGGCGCCTTTTCCGGCACAACCCGGAGGGCTGCCGCTGGTTTCGCGCCCTGCGGCGTTAGAAATTGCTCATGTGGACCCACCACACAGCGCAATTCCTGCCTTGCAGGCCACAAAACCAGTGGCAGCAGGACTATCTCAGTTAGTGTCAACAGGCCCTAGCGATCCCGCTTTTTTGGACCCTACAAGCCTTCTCGGGGCCCGAAGTGTCCAAACCGCCTTATACCTATCACGAAAAATCAATCAATAGCCTGTTTCTATCTATTGGAATAAAAAAGACTATTTCAGCCCCCGACTTCCCCTCGCTACTATGCTGCAAATGCATTTAGCTGGAGGGGAAGATGCAAACCATTGTTACCTTGATCCATAGATTCTTTGCCACAGAGACCTATGTCTCAATCCGTTGTGAGGAGTGTAACTATTCCAACGACTACTATGGCGATCAGAGCTGCCGGCCTATAGCCAATCTATCGACAGTAACAGCGCAAAAATTGGCCACTGGGAATACCAGAGCCCGATAACCCCTGCGATCATTTGCCTGCACTATCCGGCTTTAAAACCTATAGATACGTCGCTCTCGGCCAAAGCATTAAATTCGCCAACAGGCTTTCCCAGGTATCTGCTACCGGGGGCCTCGAGCCCCCGGACCGACAGGTTCCGAGCCGACTGGCGTAGATGGATGTTGGGGGCGGCAATCCAGTCGCGGAAGGGTCATTTACTGGATTGCCGGGTTAGCAGTCCGGTGAATAATCTGTAACTGTCTGACCAAGGGTCATATTTCCGCCGTTTCCGGCCGCATATGCGGAAACAACAGCACATCGCGGATGGAGGGCGAATCAGTCAGCAACATCACCAGGCGGTCGATACCGATACCTTCACCGGCCGTCGGCGGCAAACCGTATTCCAGTGCGCGAATATAGTCGGCATCGTAGTGCATGGCTTCGTCATCACCGGCCTCCTTCTCCGCGACCTGGGCCTTGAAGCGTTCCGCCTGGTCCTCCGCATCGTTCAATTCGGAAAAGCCGTTGGCAATTTCCCGGCCACCGACAAAGAACTCAAAGCGGTCAGTGACGAATGGATTCTCGTCATTGCGCCTTGCCAGGGGCGAAACTTCGGTCGGATACTCGGTGATAAACGTGGGTTGATCGAGGCGGTGCTCCACAGTTTTTTCAAAAATTTCGATCTGTATTTTTCCCAGTCCCCAGCTGCTTTTCAGCGGAATTCCAAGCTTTTCCGCGACCGCGCTGGCACTCTCCAGGTTATCAATATCCCCCGGGTTTAAGCCGGGGTTGTACCGCAGGATGGAATCGAACACGGACAAGCGCGCAAACGGCTTGGCGAAGTCATAGCAACTTCCCTGGTATTCAACGGAGGCACTGCCCAGCACGTCCTCACAGATCCCGCGCAGCATTTCCTCCGTAAGGTCCATCAGGTCGTTGTAATCGGCGTAGGCCTGGTAAAACTCCAACATGGTGAATTCGGGATTATGGCGGGTGGAGAGGCCCTCGTTGCGGAAGTTCCGGTTGATCTCATAGACGCGCTCGAAACCGCCCACAACCAGGCGTTTCAGGTACAGCTCTGGTGCAATACGCAGGTACATATCGATATCCAGCGCATTGTGGTGGGTGATAAACGGACGTGCCGTAGCGCCACCCGGAATCACCTGCAGCATAGGCGTCTCCACCTCCATAAAATGGTGCTGATTCAAAAACTGGCGGATATAGTCAATGATCATTGAACGCAGGCGAAAAACTTCACGGGATTCCGGCGTGGCTATCAAGTCCACATAACGCTGGCGGTAACGCAATTCCTGATCGGCAATACCGTGAAACTTTTCCGGCAGGGGACGCAACGCCTTGGTCAGCAACTGATAATCTTCGCAAGTGACATAGAGGTCGCCTTTACCGGATTTGTGCAACTGGCCGCGCACGCCGACAATATCACCGATATCCCAGGCACCGTGACGCTCTTTGATCTCCTTTTGTGCCGCCTTGTCTGCGTACAGCTGGATGCGCCCGCTCACATCCTGGATCACCATAAAGGGGCCCCGTTTGGCGAGTATGCGCCCAGCGACACAGACCTCTTTGCCCAGTTGCTGCAACTCCTCCTTGGATTTTTCCCCAAATTCCGTTTGCAGTTCCGCCGCTAAATTTTCGCGACGAAAGGCATTTGGAAAGGGATTGCCTTTCTCCCGTAGGGCCGACAATTTGGTCCGGCGCTCGGCTATCAGTTTGTTTTCATCTTGCTGCGTATGGGTATCGGTCATAGCGCTTTTTCGCTTGCGAGTTTTCAGCCCTCTCTTTCATGCGAGGGCCGGTTGGGAATAGATTTGGATCAGAGACCGGCTTTGAGGCTGGCTTCAATAAACTGGTCCAGTCCGCCATCCAGCACCGCCTGGCAGTTACTGGTCTGCACCCCGGTGCGCAGATCCTTGATGCGCTGGTCATCCAGCACATAGGAGCGGATCTGGCTGCCCCAGCCGATGTCGGACTTGCTGTCTTCCATCGCCTGCTTTTCAGCATTGCGTTTCAGTATTTCCTGCTCGTAGAGTCTGGCGCGCAGCATTTTCCAGGCCTTGTCCCGGTTCTGGTGCTGGGAGCGTTCGCTCTGGCAGGCTACGACGATGCCGGTTTCTATATGGGTCAGGCGCACGGCGGAATCGGTTTTGTTCACATGCTGCCCGCCGGCACCGGAAGCGCGGTAGGTATCTTCCCGCACCTGGGATTTGTCCACCTCTATCTCGATGTTGTCGTCGATTTCCGGCGCCACGAATACGGAGCTAAATGAAGTGTGGCGGCGATTGCCGGAATCGAAGGGCGATTTGCGTACCAGGCGGTGCACACCGGTTTCAGTACGCAGCCAGCCGAAGGCATGGTCGCCGGAGAAATGGATGGTGGCACTTTTGATCCCCGCCACTTCCCCGGCAGAGACTTCTTCCAGGGTGGTCTTGAAACCGTGAGCTTCGCCCCAGCGCAGGTACATGCGCAGTAACATTTCCGCCCAGTCCTGGGCTTCGGTACCGCCTGAACCGGCCTGGATATCCAGATACGCGTTGTTGGCATCGTTGTCGCCGGAGAACATACGGCGGAATTCCAGTACACCCAGCTGCTCCTGCAGGTGCTGAAGTTCCTGCGCAACGTCGCTTACGGAATCCTCATCGTCCTCCTCGGCGGCCATTTCCAGCAGTTCGCGGCAATCCGCAATGCCGCTGTCCAGGGCTCCAATGGTATTGACAACGACTTCCAGTGAAGCGCGTTCGCGCCCAAGTTCCTGAGCGCGGGCGGGATCATCCCATATACTGGGCTCCGCCAGTTCCAGTTCGACTTCGGTCAGGCGTTCTTTCTTGCCAGCATAGTCAAAGATACCCCCTGAGAACGCCAGTGCGCTCTTCGAGGTCTTTCAACTGGTTCAGTAGAGGATTGATTTCCATGGATTCCGGGCTTCCGAGCTAACTAAAAGCGGCGCGCATTCTACCCCAGCGCGCCCGCTTCAATCCAGTTGACCCAACAGGGCGGGGGCCGGCCTGTGCAGCGCCCTCCCCAGCCTAGCTTTAGTAGCGCTCGCCCTTTGCGCCGGCGGGGGCACAGCTGCGCCGCTGATACTCTATCCGGGATACCGGGTCGAAACCGAGCTCCAGCGACGCGTCCAGGGAATCCCGGTGAATCAGGTGCAGCAGAATATCGCCGGTAGGCCCCCCACAGACAGAGGGATACAGTCTGTCGGTGCGACCACCGCAGCTGGACTCCTGCACCGCTATACCATTTTCGGTCAATTTGCCGGCACTCTCCTCCAGGGATATGCCGCCCCCTTCGCACTGGCGATTGCCCCGCGCCTGATAGACCCAGAGCATTTGCTCCGGCGAAACCGCCGGGGCCGCCGTCGCCTCGGACTTATCGATGCTTTCAGCCGCCTCCCCTATTGGCTCTTCAAGCGGCTCTTCACCGTCCGGTTGTTTACAGCCACTGATCAGGACCAGCACCACCAGCAGGTACCACCAGATACGTCTATCCATAAAAATTCCTCCCCGGGAATACACACTCTGCCGGCGTCCCCGCCTCAGCCAAGCGCCAGCCAGGCTCCGACGGTGAGCATCAGGCTACCCGCCACACGGTTGATCAAGCGTACATTGGCACTGCTTTGCAGCAGGCGGCCAAGTGTTTTGCCACCGCACGCATAGATCATCATGCAGACGGTTTCCAATAGCAAGATGATAGCAACCAATATTGTCAGTTGCGGCAACAGGGGCAGACGATCATTGATAAAGGGTGGCAAAAGGGCCACAAAGAAGGCCCAACCCTTGGGATTGGCAACGGCGGTGACAAAGCCCTGCAGAGCCAGAGCGGCCCGAGGGGGTGCTTCCCTGTCGCCCCCCTGCTCGGGTGCCACCATCACCATACGCCCGCGGGCGCGCCACATCTGAATGCCCAGCCAGGCGAGATAGGCACCCCCGGCATATTTGAATAATTGAAACCCCTGGGGATACTTGAGCATTAGCGCGGCGATGCCGAGAACCGCGGCCACCGCCACCAGCGCCACACCCGCCAGCTCCCCCAGCATCATCCACAAGGTGCGGCGTATACCCAGCGTCATGCCCATGGTCAGCGCCAGGGTCATGCACAGGCCCGGTGTGGCCGACACGAAGAAAAACGTGGGTACGAACAGCGCGAGTACCGACAGATCGATTGCGCTCATTTAGTGATGGGTCCCCGAATGGTTGCCGTAGTGGCTCACCAGCATACCAGCCAACATCAACGCACAGCCAAGCAGCTCGTGCACCGTCAGCAGTTCGTGCAGGAACAGCCAGCCAGCCGCCAGTGCAAACACAGCTTCGAGGCTCATGATGACGGTGGCGTGGGATGGGGCCGCATGGCGCTGTGCCAGCAGCTGGAAGGTAAATGCTATGGCGGTGGAGAAGACCGTCATGTAGGCGATGGGCCAGGCCGCGTCCAGTGCCGAACCCAGGTCGGGGGTTTCGGCAATCGCTGAAGCCACTGCCGACAGCAGTCCACAAACCAGAAATTGGATACAAGCCAGGCGCAGCGCATCATACCGGCGCACAAAGTGGTCTGCCGACAGCACCTGCACCGCGAATACAAATGCGCTGGCGAATACCATGAGATCGCCGATCAGCTGTGACTTCTCACTAAAATCGGCCAACTGGTATAGCCCCAGCAGAGCCAGGCCAATCCCCCCCCAGGTCCAGCGGCTGGTGCGGTGGCCCAGCGACAAACCTATCACCGGCACCAGCAGCAAATAGAAACCGGTGATAAAGCCTGCGCGGCCGGCGGTGGTGTAGAGCAGACCGGCCTGTTGCAGGGCCGCTCCCAAAAACAACCAAAAACCCAGCACTGCCCCACCCGGCAGGCAGGCGTACCAGCCGCGTTCAAGCCTTTGGCCACCGGTCGCCACAGCTGGCTGGTCGCGACGCGATGACAACCAGCTGACTATGGGTATCAACAGCAAACCGCCGAGGATAAAACGCCATGCATTGAATGCCAGAGGCTCCATATGCCCCATGGCGATTTTTTGCGGTACAAAGGCCAGCCCCCACAACAAGGCCGCCACGAGCAGCAATAACTCCGCCCGCAATTGGTTGCGATTCATCGATTGGGTTTCCGTTACGGCTGGAAGTTGATCGGGAAGACTCTGTTGCGACCCAGCAGGTTGCTAGGCCGGCTCCAGATAGTCCACCAGCAGTTGCAGCGACCGGCGGCCGCGATATTCATTGATGTCCAGCTTGTACGCCAGCTTAACTTTCTTCGCCTCCCGCGGCCACTCTTCAGTGTCCACATTGAAGGCGATGGCGTCCAGCGGGCACTGCGGATCCGCCTGCGGAGCCACCACCATTTTCAGGTGGCGCTCACCGACAATACGCTGCTGCAGCAACAGGAAATCCCCATCAAACAGTGGCTCGGGAAATGCCTGTCCCCAGGGTGCGCAGCTGCGAAGCAACGCGGCGGTTTCCAGGCTGAACTCCGCCGCCTCCAGCTCGCCGTCGGATTCGAGCACGGCCTGCAGCTGCGACGGATGCAGCCGGTCGCGCACGGCCTGTTCGAAGGCGTTGCGGAATTCCGCCAGATTCTGCAACGGCAGACTCAGCCCGGAAGCCATGGCATGGCCCCCGAATTTGCTGACCAGTCCCGGATTGCTGGCGACTACGTCGCTGATGGCATCGCGAATATGCAAACCGGGAATAGAGCGCGCCGAGCCCTTGATAAGTCCATTGTCCCCGTCGGCAAAGGCAATTACCGGACGGTGGAATTTGTCTTTGATACGGCCGGCCAGAATACCCACCACGCCCTGGTGCCAGCGCGAATCGTGCAGACACAGACTCCAGGGAATTTCCCCCTCGAGCCGCAACTGTTCCATCGCCGCCATGGCTTCCCTTTGCATGCCCTGCTCTATCGCTTTGCGGTCGCGATTCAGAGCGTCCAGTTCCGCGGCCAGAGCGCGGGCTTCCCCGGGATCGTCGGTCAACAGGCAGCGAATACCGGTACCGATATCGTCGAGGCGGCCGGCGGCGTTGATGCGGGGTCCAAGTACAAAGCCGATATCGCTGCTGCACAGCCGGCGCTGATCGCGCCCGGCAACTTCCATCAGTGCGCTGATTCCCGGACGGCAGCGGCCTGCGCGAATACGCGCTATGCCCTGGTGCACGAGAATGCGGTTGTTGTGATCCAGGGGTACCAGGTCCGCGACGGTACCCAGTGCCACCAGATCCAGATACTCGGCCATATTGGGCACCGCTATGCCGCTGTCGCGGAACCAACCGCTCTCCTCCAGGGCGGTGCGCAGTCGGCTCATCAGGTAAAAGATCACCCCCACCCCCGCCAGATGCTTGCTGGGAAAATCACAGCCGGGCTGGTTGGGGTTAACGATGGCATCCGCGGCGGGCAACTGCTCCCCCGGCAAATGGTGATCGGTAATGACGACTTGCATACCCGCCGCCTTGGCGGCAGCGACACCGTCCACACTGCTGATGCCATTGTCCACGGTAATCAGCAGGTCCGGCTGAAAATCCCCGGCTACCGCGACGATTTCGGGGCTGAGACCATAGCCATGGTCAAAGCGGTTGGGCACCAGGAATTCCACCTGCCCCCCCATGGCGCCCAGTGCCAACACCCCCAATGCACTGCTGGTGGCACCGTCCGCGTCAAAATCGCCGACGATCAGGATCTTCTCCCGCTTCCTCACTGCCCCGGCCAGCAGCTGCACGGCGGTTTCCAGGCCCCGCATCGCACCGGGCGACTGCAGTTTTCCCAGGCTATGTTCCAGCGCTTCCGCGCCGGTGACGCCGCGGCCGAGAAGTATCCGCTGCAGAATCGGCGGGGTGCCAGATGCAAAACGGCCAGCGCACAAGTCCACTGGCCGTCGTTGAATTATTCTTTTCATTTTCACTCGATCTTGGACTGTGAAATCAGAGGGCCCCGGCTATCCATCGGTGTACAAGCGCCAGATCCCCTGGCAGCACCTCCAGGCGCTCCTCGCGCTGCAACAGGTCCTCCATGTGCGACGGCAGTGCTACCTGGTGGGATGGCAGTGCCTGGGCCACGGCTGCGGAGAATTTTGCCGGGTGCGCGGTGGAGAGGCAAACCATCGGTTGTTCCCGCGAGCGGCGCACTTGTCGCGCAGCCTCCACACCGATGGCGGTATGCGGATCCAACAGATAACCGTTGGCTTCATAGAACTCCCGAATCACGCTGACGGTACGCTGGTCATCGACCCGGTGGGAGGAAAACAGCTGCTGCGCCCGCTGCAAAACGGACTGGGGCAGTTGCACCGCGGCACTGCGATCAGCCAGCAGCGCCGCTACCGCGGCGCCGTCCCGATCATAGAGGTCGAACAGCAGTCGTTCAAAATTGCTGGATACCATTATGTCCATGCTCGGCGACAGGCTGTGTACCAGGGGCCTCGGCGAGAGGTCATTGTCACTCAGGCAGCGGTGCAAAATATCGTTGGCATTGGTGGCAATCACCAACTGGTTGACCGGCAGGCCCATTTGGCGGGCCAGGTAACCGGCATAGATATCACCAAAATTACCGGTCGGTACGGAAAAATTAACGCTTCGGTCCGGCGCCCCGAGATTGAGCGCGGCGTAAAAGTAATAGACGATCTGGGCCATGATGCGCGCCCAGTTGATGGAGTTGACGGCCACCAGCCGGCGCCCGGAGGGCAGGAAAGACTGATCGGCGAAGCTGGCCTTGACCATATTCTGGCAATCGTCGAAGTTGCCCTCAATGGCAATGTTGAACACATTGTCAGATAGCACGGTGGTCATCTGCCGGCGCTGTACCTCCGACACCCGATTGTGGGGGTGGAGGATAAAAATATCGATATTGTCACAGTGGCGACAGCCCTCAATGGCCGCCGAGCCGGTATCCCCCGAAGTGGCACCCAGCACCACTGCGCGTTCACCGCGCTTGTTGAGCAGGTGATCGAACAGCTGCCCGAGAAACTGCAGAGCGAAGTCCTTGAATGCCAGGGTGGGTCCGTGGAACAACTCCAGTATCCACTCACCGGCGGCGGACTGCACCAGCGGCGCCATCGCCTCGTGCCGAAAACCGTCGTAGGCCCGCTGGACGATAGCGCGCAACTCAGCTTCAGTGAGGTCTTCGCCCACAAACGGCTGCATAATGCGCACCGCCAGTTCCCGATATTCAAGTCCCGCCATCCCGCGAATCTCCTCCTTGGAGAATGTCGGCAGGGTTTCCGGCACATAGAGGCCACCGTCACTGGCCAGGCCGGTGAGCACAGTGTCGGAGAAAGAAAGGGACGGCGCACGGCCGCGGGTGCTGATGAATTTCACAGTCTACTCTGCTTTGCTGGCAGTTCAGGAATTCCCACCGGAACACCGGCGGGGGCGGGTAGGAATGACTCAGCCCAGGGTTTCGACGCGAATACGCACAACTTCACCCTGGACACTATCCAGGGCCTGGATCTTCGCCACCGCTTGATTCAGTCGCACTTCCCTGGCGCGGCTGGTGAGTATCACCACCGGGACCAAAGTTTCGCCCGGCTGTGGTTCATGCTGGATCAGGGCCTCGATACTAATGCCCTGATCACTGCAGATTTGTGCCACCTGGGACATCACCCCCGGCTTGTCCTGAGCGGAAATACGCACATAGTAGCTGGTGACCACCTCCTCCATGGGCGGCACCCGGGCTTCAGTTCTGCAGCCCCCCTGGGCCACCCCGGCGGAGGGCACCCGCTGGTGGGGTGCAGCTTCGAGGGTGCGCGCCAGATCGACGATATCGGCAATCACGGCCGAGGCCGTGGCCTCAGCGCCGGCTCCGGGACCATAGTACATAGTGGGGCCGACGGCGTCCCCCTGTACCAGTACCGCATTCATCACGCCATCGACATTGGCGATCAGGCGGCGCCGGGGAATCAGAGTCGGATGAACCCGCAGTTCAATCCCATGCTCGGTGGCGCGGGCAATACCCAGGTGTTTGATACGATAGCCGAGTTCATCCGCATAGCGGATATCCTCGATGGCAATACCACTGATGCCCTCGGTGTATACCTTGTCGAATTGCAGCGGCATGGCAAAGGCCAGAGAGGCCATAATCACCAGCTTGTGGGCCGCGTCGACGCCTTCAACATCGAAAGTGGGGTCCGCCTCCGCATAGCCCAATGCCTGCGCCTGTGCCAGCGCCTCATTGAAGCTGCGGCCCTGGTCGCGCATTTCGGTCAGGATATAGTTGCCGGTACCGTTGATGATGCCCGCCAGCCACTGGATACGATTACTCACCAGCCCTTCGCGCAGGGATTTTATGATGGGAATACCACCGGCTACGGACGCCTCATAGGCAATAGACACCCCCCGCTCCGCAGCGGCGGCAAACAATTCATTGCCAAACTCGGCGATCAGCGCTTTGTTGGCGGTGACCACATGCTTGCCATTGGCAATAGCGGCAAGTACCAACTCACGCGCTACCGTAGTGCCACCGATCAGCTCCACCAGCACGTCCACCTCCGGATTGCTGGCAACATCGAAGATTTCCCGGGTGACATTCAAGGCGCTGGTGTCACAGTCGGGATTGTCACGGCGGGCACCTATCTGCACGATTTCCACCGGGCGGCCGCAACGGGCGGCGATCCCCTCGCCATTGCGCGCCATGACATTTACCGTACCGCTGCCCACGGTGCCAAGGCCACAAATGCCAACGCGCACCGGACGACGGCGGCTGTCCGCCGGGATCTCCTGTGATTCTTTAACAGCTTGTTCGATGGCTGCGCTCACTAGACTCCTCCGCGCTGCTGGCCACCCATTCGGCGGCGGTACCCGGCCTTCCCGGGATTACACTATCGCCGAATTCAGACCCGGCGCCAGGGCAACAAATAGTAACAAAAACGAAAAAGCGACGACAGTCTTACCGAGGCAGAGGGCAAAAGACCAATTAAATTGCGCGACGATCGCAGTCAGTCAGGCGGGAAAAGGAATGGAGGGGCCCGGCGGGTCACACAAACCCGCCGGGCATAAACGCTATTGACCCGGCAAACCAGTTGCCGGGTCAATGCGGAACAGGGATGTAGCGTCTCTGGGCGAAGGCCGGCTCAAGCCCATCCGCTTGATTGCGCAGGTTTTCAAGGGCCGCAATCCAACGGATGAGGGACCATCAATTGGATTGTCGGGTTAACAAGGGAAAAAGCTTCAGATCCCGAGTCCCTTGCTCAACAGTTCCGGTGGCTGGTAGCCGGGGATCAATGTACCGTCTTCCAACACTATGGTGGGCGTGCCGCGAACCTTGATGGCCTCACCGCCCAACTTGTATTGGGCCGCCACCGGATTGTCGTCGCATACTTCTAAGGGCACATTCTCACGATTCTTCAGCGCCGTCAGGGTACCGTTGGGATCCTTGGCGCACCAGGCGGTGGCGAGTTTGCGGTAGCCGAGAGAGTCCAGGCCCGCGCGCGGAAAGGCGAGATAGCGCACCTCGATACCAAGTTTGTTCAGCTCCGGTACGTCATTGTGCAGTTTGCGACAGTATCCGCATTCCACGTCGGTAAACACGAAGATATGCGCTTTGGTCTCACCCTTCTCGGGGGAAAACACGATCATGTCGTCAATATCCTGCTCTTCCATCACCCGCGCCCGCTGTTTGGCACGATTCTCTTCGGAAAGGTTGACGACACCGGCGTTGTCGACGCGATAGAGATCACCATAAACGAAATGACTGCCATCCGCGGACACAAACAGCGTGCTCCCAGAAACTTCCACTTCATAGAGCCCGGGGATGGGGCTCTGGCGAACTTCGCCATAGGTGGCTTGAGGGTTACTGGCGGAGAGGCGAGCCTTGATGGTCTCGGCCACTTTCGCGTCCACCTGTGCATTGGCACCGGCTGCTACCAGTGCCAGTAGTGCACCAACCAGCACCAGCGGTTTGTTGAAATAAGTCATTCCCAATTGCTCCTTGTTCTGCTCCCTGGTTTCGACTTGCAGGTCTCGGACCGGTTCCCGCCAGTAGCAAACCGGTTGGCGGCAATTGCCCGCCGATGGCGGGCCCAGCGCCTTTTTACCCCATTCTCCTCCAAAGCACCAGCGCCGCCCGCAACTCGACAGCTAAGTGTAGGACCTGTGTCACAGACCCGGAGACAAGGCACCTCCCTGTCTGACAATATACGACCAAAACGCCCACCCTCGCGGGTGTGCTGAGCGCCATCCACCTTTTGGCAGCCCGCAGTTTTCCCGCGAACAAAAAAAAGCCGGAGCAATAATGCTCCGGCTTTTTTGACCAGCAATGCCAGTCTTATTTGAGTTTTTCCTTAATACGCGCCGCTTTACCGGTAAGATTGCGCAGATAGTACAGCTTGGCCTGACGCACATCCCCGCGACGTTTGACAGTAATAGTTTCCACCAGTGGGCTGTGGGTCTGAAAGGTGCGCTCGACACCGACGCCGTGAGAGATCTTACGCACGGTAAACGAAGAGTTCAGGCCCCGGTTGCGACGGCCTATAACGACACCTTCAAACGCCTGCAGGCGCTCGCGGTTACCTTCCTTTACTTTTACCTGGACAACGACAGTGTCACCCGGGGCAAAGGCGGGAATTTCTTTTTTCAGCTGTTCCTGTTCCAGGTTCTGAATCAGTTTATTGGTCATTTGGAAGACTCCCAAATTCAGTTTATGTAGCTTCTCAGCTAGGTCGCCGGACCTCTCCCGCCTCCCGGCGAGTCCGACCTGTTCTCGACCGCCCAGCGGGCTCAGCGGTCATCGTCCTGTGCGGCGCCTTGCCGCCGGATTTCATCCAGCAGCTCGCGCTGCTCGTCATCCAGCTCCAGCCGCTGCAGCAAATCCGGGCGGCGGTGCTGGGTGCGCGCCAGTGCCTGCTTCAGGCGCCAGCGGCGAATTTCTTCGTGGTTGCCGGAAAGCAGGACATCCGGCACCTTGCTGCCCCGGTATTCCTCCGGGCGGGTGTAGTGCGGGCAATCCAGCAACCCCTGCGCAAAGGAGTCCTCCACGGCCGACCGGTCATGACCGAGCGCGCCGGGAATCAAGCGGGTAATGGCATCCACCACCACCATGGCGGCAAGTTCCCCGCCAGTCAGCACATAGTCGCCGATGGACCACTCCTGATCTATCAGCAGGCCCGCGATGCGCTCGTCGATCCCTTCATAGCGACCGGCCAGCAAAACCAGATTGCCAGCCTGCGCCAGCTCTCCGACACCACCCTGGTCCAGTTGCCGCCCCTGGGGCGAGAGATAGATGGTCCGCGCTCCGGCTCCCCCCTCCTCTGCCCAGGTGCGGGCCTCACTCAATGCCCGGAACAGCGGCTCTGCGAGCATGACCATCCCCGGACCGCCACCGTAGGGCCGGTCGTCCACGGTCCGGTGCCGGTCACTGGTGAAGTCCCGTGGATTCCAACAGCGCACTTCCAGCAGGCCATCCCTCACCGCGCGACCGCTGATACCATAATCGGTCAAAGCGGCGAACATCTCCGGAAAGATTGTGACCAGCGCGATTCGCTTAGCCGCCATCAGTTCAAAATTCCGGATCCCAGTCCACGGTGATCACACCGGCTTCCAGGTCGATATCAGTCACAAAGTCACCCGGCAGATAAGGGATCAGGCGCTCGCGCCGATCACTGCCGCCGCGCACCACCAGAACATCGTTGGCACCGGTTTCCATCAATCGGAACACCCTGCCAAACTCGTATTCACCACCGCCAAATGCGCTGATCACACGCATTCCCTCCAGCTGGTGCCAGTAGTACTCGCCTTCGCCCAGCTGCGGCAGGTCCGAATTGATGACGGCGATATCCCGCTGGCAAAAACGCGCCGCCGAATCGCGGTCATCGATACCCTCAATATGCGCGATCAGCCCCTTGCCGTGACGCCGGCAGGCATCGATGTGGAGTCTCTCCCAATCCCCGTCCCCACGCAGAAACCAACGCGAAAACTGCAGGACATTATCCATCGGCTCCGTAAAGGACTGGATTTTCACCCAGCCGCGCACACCGTAGACCGAGGTTATGCGTCCAACGGTGACCAGCCCGGCTGAATCCGGCCCCTTTTGCACCACAGACGCACTCTTTGTCCGCAAGCCGTGCCTATGCGGATTCTTTCAGCAGCTTGGAAACGCGATCGGATACCTGTGCACCCTGGCCTACCCAGTAGTCGACACGCTCACGATCTACACGCAGACGCTCTTCCTGACCACGGGCAATCGGATTGAAGAAACCGACACGCTCAATAAAACGACCGTCGCGGGCGTTGCGACTGTCGGTAACGGTCAGGTGATAAAACGGGCGCTTCTTAGCGCCACCACGAGCCAAACGAATGGTTACCATGTAGCTTTCCTGTATGTTCACACATCGGACTGCCGCACTGTGATCCACACATCAAGCGGACAGCCGACCCGGCTGAAAGGCGGCGTATTCTAATGGAATGCCCGGGCTTTGTATAGCGTCCAAAAGCGCCCCATCGACGCCCTGCGCTTACCCCTCATTTCTTGCGAAAACCCGGCGGCAGGCCACCGGGCATGCCACCCGCACCACCGGCGCCAGGCAAACCGCCCATGCCCGGCATACCGCCCATGCCGCGCATCAACTTGCCCATGCCGCCGCCCTTGAGCTTTTTCATCATCTTGCCCATCTGCTTGTGCTGCTTCAGCAGGCGGTTCAGATCCTGGATCTGGGTGCCGGAACCGGCTGTAATGCGGCGCTTGCGGGAACCGTTGAGAAGATCCGGGTTGCGCCGCTCGGCCACTGTCATGGACCCGATGATGGCGTCCATGCGCTTGAACTCTTTGCCCATGTCCGCCTGCTGCGCCATCTGCGCCATGTTGCCCATACCGGGCATTTTGTCCAGCAGGGAACCCAAGCCCCCCATATTCTGCATTTGCTGCAACTGATCGCGCAGATCCTCCAGGTCAAAGCCCCTGCCCTTCTGCACCTTCTTGACCAGCTTTTCCGCCTTGGCCCGATCGATCTTCTGCTCCGCCTCTTCGATCAGCGACAGAATGTCACCCATACCGAGAATACGGGAGGCAATTCGGTCCGGGTGGAAGGCTTCCAGGGCATCGACTTTCTCGCCGACACCGACAAACTTGATCGGCTTGCCGGTCACATGGCGCACCGACAAGGCCGCACCGCCGCGGGCATCGCCGTCGACCTTGGTGAGGATGACACCGGTCAGCGGCAGGGCATCGTTAAACGCACTCGCGGTGTTCACCGCATCCTGGCCGATCATGGCGTCGATGACGAACAGGGTCTCGGCCGGATCCAGTGCGCTGTGCAACTGGCTGATCTCGTCCATCAATTCCTGATCTATGGCTAGGCGGCCCGCGGTATCCACGATCAGTACATCGGCAAACTGCTTGCGCGCGGCGTCGACGGCACCCCGGGCGATATCCAGCGGTTTCTGCTCGGGAGCCGAGGGGTACAGCAGCGCGCCGACCTCATCCGCCAGGGTCGCCAGCTGCTCAATGGCCGCAGGGCGGTATACGTCCGCACTGACCATCATCACTTTCTTTTTCTCGCGGGTCTGCAGATAGCTGGCCAATTTGGCCGCAGTGGTGGTTTTACCGGCCCCCTGCAGGCCCGCCATCAGAATGACTGCCGGTGGCTGGGAGGACAGGTTGAGTGGGACTGCCGCCTCTCCCATCACCGTGACCAGTTCATCCTGCACCAGCTTGACGAACTGCTGGCCGGGGTTCAGCGCCTTGCCGACCTTCTGCCCCACCGCCGCGGTGCGCACCTGCTGTACAAACGTCTTGACCACCGGCAGGGCCACATCCGCCTCCAGCAGCGCCTTGCGGACTTCGCGCAGGGTATCGCGGATGTTTTCGTCGGTCAGCCGCGCCTTGCCGGTGACTTTTTTCAACGCCCCTGACAGGCGGTCGCTCAGGTTGTCGAACATAGCTACGTCTTGATCCCTTTCATATTGATTCGACCGCGCTCACCACACCGGGTTTCCGGGTTGCGCCGGGGTTCCGAAGCGCGGCAGTATAGCGTAGAGTGGCGGCCTGCTGAACACGGGGGTCGCAGCGCTATCTGGCGGGGAAATGGGCCCGATGTCGGGCGCCGCTGCGCAAGCACGGACAGTCTTCCCAGCTTCGGCGCGCTGTGCCACACTGCCAAGCCAGGGCCTGTTCACACTAACCGGGCTGGCCCTAAAGCAACCGGATACGGAATCATCGATGGCGACTTTTGCCCACTGGACGGCAATCGCTTTGTACCTGGCCACTGCCGCAGTGGCCGCACTGAGCCTTAAGCCGCACATCAGGCCGAATAAAGTGCTGCTGCTGGCCCTGCTTGCGGGGGCTGTAGCCCTGCACGGCTGCTCCCTGGTCACCACCCTGGCCGACCCGTCCGGATACCGTTTCGACCTGCTGGCAATGCTTTCGCTGGTGGCCTGGACAGTCAACCTGCTAATTCTCATCCTGGCCATCCGCAATCCCCTGCAATTGCTGATCCTGGTGCTGGCGCCCGTCGGTGCGCTGACCGAGTTTGTCTCCGGCCACCCCTGGGGCGCAGCCGCAGTGCGCCACCAGCTGTCGGCGGGACTGGCCGTGCACGCGCTGCTGTCCATCTGTGCCTACTCACTACTGACCATCGCTACCCTGCAGGCCATCTATCTCCACTACGTCAACCAGCAGTTGCACAATCACAACCCGGGCCTGATCACCCGGCGGCTGCCGCCCCTGCAGACCATGGAGTCGCTGCTGTTCGGCCTGATCACCTTTGGCCAGTTGTTGCTTACTGCATCCCTTGTCACCGGCTTCCTGTTCGTCGACGACCTCTTTGCCCAGCACCTGGTTCACAAGACAGCACTGTCCATACTGGCCTGGCTGCTGTACAGCATCCTGTTGTGGGGGCACTGGCGGCTGGGCTGGCGCGGCAACACCGCGGTGCGCTGGGCGCTGTCCGCTTTCGCGGCGCTGCTGCTGGCGTATTTTGGCAGCAAACTGGTGCTCGAGGTCATTCTGCAGCGCGGCTGAGATTGCACACCCCCACCCATGTCGCCGGCATACTTGCGGTGACAGGAAATCTGTTTCACTATTTCCATCTGCCAATAACTAGAGTTCTCCCTTGAACGAGATGCCCCCGGGTCTGTTATTCAGTCTGCTGGCCCTACTGATCGTCATTTCTGCCTTCTTCTCTAGCTCCGAAACCAGCATGATGGCGCTGAACCGCTATCGCCTGAAACACAGGGCCAGGAGCGGACACCGTGGGGCCAGGCGGGCCGCACAACTGCTCGAGCGCCCCGACAAACTGATCGGCTCCATTCTTATCGGCAATAACCTGGTCAATGTTCTGGTGTCAGTGATTGTCGGATCGGTGTTCGCCCACCTCTACGGAGAAATCCTCACCACCATTGTCCTGACCCTGGTGCTGCTGGTGTTCGCTGAAGTCACGCCCAAAACCATCGCCGCTCTGCATCCGGAAAAGGTCGCATTTCCAGCGTCGCTGATTCTGCGCCCGCTGCAGTGGCTGCTGACCCCACTGGTGTTACTGGTCGGTGGAATTTCCAACGGACTGGCCCGCCTGGTGGGGGTTGAGGCAACAGCGGCCCAGGATGTGGAGCACCTGGCCCCGGAGGAGTTGAGAACTGTGGTGTTTGAGTCCGGTGCCCTGCTACCCAGCAGGCACAAAGGTATGCTGCTCAACGTGCTGGACCTGGATCAGGCGACGGTAGAGGACATCATGATCCCCCGCAACGATGTGGCCGGTGTGGATTTGCAGGATAGTGCCGAGGAAATCCTGCAACAACTGGCGGACAGTGATTACACCCGCCTGCCGGTATTCGAGGGGGATATCAATCGTGTAGTGGGCATTCTGCATCTGCGGCGAGCGACGCAATTTCTGCGCAAAGGCCCGACGGCCTTTGCTGCAGAGGAACTCAAGCGCTATACCGATGAACCCTATTTCGTCCCCGAGGCCACACCGCTGCCGACGCTGCTGATGAACTTCCAGAACAGCAAGCGGCGCATGGCGCTGGTTGTGGACGAGTATGGGGAGGTGATGGGTATCGTAACCCTCGAGGACCTGCTGGAGGAGATTGTCGGCGACTTTACCGTCAGCCCCCCGTCCGGTGAGAGTGAGGAAATCGCCTCCCGGGGCGGTGGCTGGTATGCGATCCAGGGGGGCACTTCCATTCGCGATATCAACCGCACCCTGGGCTGGGAACTGCCCACCGAAGGCCCCAAAACCTTCAACGGCCTCGCGGTTGAGCACCTAGAAAGTATTCCCGACGGCAATATCTGTTTTTACATTCTCAATTATCTGGTGGAGATAGAAGAGGTCTCAGACAAGCGGATTACGCGGGCGCTGGTCAGAAAAATAAATCCCTGAGGGACCCTTTTCGCCGGTGGCCGGCCAGACCAGCCGGCAACAGCAGTCAGGCGGGATCCGCAAGCAACTGCCTGACGGGAGCGAAGCTGCGCCGGTGAATGGGGCTGGGGCCCAGGCGCTTCAGCGCCTCCCGGTGCGCTCTGGTTGGGTAGCCTTTATGCCCCGCCAGACCATATCCCGGATATTGATCGTCCAGGGTGATCATCTCCCGGTCGCGGGTCACCTTAGCCAGAATCGAGGCGGCGGCGATGGCCGCCACCCGGCTATCACCTTTCACCACTGTCTCGCACGGGTAGGACCAGTCCGGCTTGCGATTCCCGTCCACCAGCACATACTCGGGCTGAGTATCCAACTGCTCTACTGCACGCCGCATCGCCAGCAGGCTCGCGTGCAATATGTTGAGCCGGTCAATCTCCGCCACCGACGCCCGCGCTACGGCAAAACTGAGGGCACGCTCACCGATCAGCTCAAACAGTTGCTCGCGCTTTTTTTCACTCAGTTTTTTCGAATCCGCAAGCCCTTCGATAGGCCTGTCCGGATCGAGCACAACTGCCGCCGCGACCACATCCCCTGCCAGTGGCCCACGACCCACCTCATCGACACCGGCGAGCAAAGTGCCACCATAGGCGCACTCGTAGGGACCCGGACCCAATACACAGGATTGAACAGCCATTTCCTCAGTTGTCCTTTTGACTGCCTCGATCAACCAACTGGCACAGCGCCTGAGCCGCGCGGCTGGAGGCATCGCGACGCAGCTGCTGGTGAAGGTCGTCAAACTCCCGCTGCAGCTGATCGCACAACAGCGGATCGTCAAAATAATTCAGCAATGCGGCGCCGAGATTTTCAGCGGTGGCGTTCTCCTGCAATATTTCGGGCACCAGCTCACGCTGTGCCAGGAGATTCGGCAATGCCACCCAATCGGTGTGCAGCATCCGGGAGAAAATAGCGTGGGACAAGCGGGCCATCTTGTAGGCCACCACCATGGGTTTCTTTAGCAGCAGGGCTTCCAGGGTGGCAGTACCGGAGGCGATCAATATATTATCCGCCGCCGCCAGTGCCTTGTGCGACTGACCCCGAAGCAGCGTCACCGGCAGATCTGCAAACGCTTCCAGCTGCGCGGCCAGCTCCTGGTAGCGCTGTTCACTGGCGGCGGGCATCACGAACTTCAACTCCGGCCGCCGCTGGTGGCACCAGCGGGCGCTGCGCAAAAACAGCGGTCCCAGCAGACGCACCTCACCGCCGCGGCTGCCCGGCAACAGGGCAATCAGTTTATCATCGACGGCAAAACCCAGTTCGCGCTTCGCCACCGCCGCGTCCACGTGTAAAGGTATGTCATCGGCCAAAGGGTGGCCGACAAAGGTCACCGGTACCTTATGCTGGCGGTAAAAATCCGCCTCAAAGGGCAGCAGTGTCAGCATATGATCGACGGCGCGGGAGATTTTTTTGATGCGCCCGGCACGCCAGGCCCAAACCGACGGGCTCACATAGTGGACAGTGGGAATTCCCGCTGATTTCAGCGACCTCTCCAGGGAGAGATTGAAGTCCGGCGAATCGATACCCACAAACACATCCGGAGGGTCGGCGAGAAACTGCTCGCGCAGTGAACGGCGAATCCTGAGCAGCTCCGGCAGACGCTTCAGCGGCTCCACCAACCCCATCACCGACAGGCGCTCCATGGGAAACAGTGTCTCCGCACCCAGCTCCAGCATGCGCGGCCCCGCTATCCCTCGCACCTCTACCCGGGCAAAGCGCCGCTGCAGGGCAGCGATCAGTCCGGCACCGAGAATGTCACCGGAAGCCTCACCGGCTACCATACCGATACGCAAGGTGTCGCCAGCTCCACTCATGGGCACATCAGCGGACAATGCCGCGACTGGAGGAAGTCAGGGAATCGATCCAGGGCTGAATCACCGGTGATTGCTCGCGCAGCTCCCCCAGTGCATCCAGTGCTTCATGCATGGTGAGCCCACGGCGATAGACAACTTTGTAGGCCTTGTTGATCCACGCAATGTCCTCACGTGAAAAACCGCGGCGACGCAGCCCTTCGGCATTGATGGTTTTCGCCTCGGCGGGATTGCCGGCCACCATCACATAGGCGGGAACATCCTTGCCGATGGCAGCCCCCATGCCGGTAAATGCGTGTTCGCCGATAGTGCAGTACTGATGCACCAGGCTAAATCCGCTCAGGATCGCCCAGTCCCGCACCTCCACATGACCCGCCAATGCCACATTGTTGACCAGCACTGTATTGTTGCGGATCAGGCTGTCGTGACCCACATGGGCATAGGCCATGATCAGATTGTCATTTCCGATGGTGGTTTCACCCCGGTCCTGCACAGTGCCGCGGTGAATAGTGACACCCTCGCGGATCACATTGTTGTCGCCGACCACCAAGGTGGTCTCCTCGCCCTGATACTTCTTATCCGGGGTGTCCTGGCCTACGGATGCAAACTGGTAAATGCGGTTATTTCTGCCGAGCCTGGTAGGTCCACTGAGCACGACGTGGGAGGCGATTTCACAACCATCGCCAATCTCCACACCGGGGCCCACGATACTGTAGGGCCCGACACTCACCCCCGCACCCAGTGTTGCCGACGGGTCGACAATAGCCGTGGGGTGGATATTCGTCTGCATTCTGCGACCTACTCCTACAAGGCTGAAAAACCCGGAACCCGCGCTCTGCGCGAAGATAGAAGCACTGCCATAGCCACTGCACCGGCCGGCAACTTTTTTAATTTATCAATCCGGCAATCCACCAGATGACCCCTCACCCATTGGATTGCCGCCCCTGGAAATCAGCGCAATTACGCGGAATCGCTTGCTTTCCAAGGGCCCACGCCGACCTTTGGCCGCCACATCCCTGTGCCCCATTAACCGGGCAACTTATCCAGCTGTCGGGTCAATAGTTAGCCGTGAATCACACCTGCTTCACCGCACAGAGCACATTCGCTGTGGTCGCCAGCTCGCCATCGACACTCGCCTTGCAGGCAAACTTCCAGATGCCGCGGCGCTCAGACACCACTTCAGACTCCAGCAGCAAACGGTCGCCCGGGACTACCTGGCGCTTGAAACGCACATCGTCAATGCCGCCAAACAGATACAGGTATCCGTCCTCAGGCTTCTGGCCAAGGGTCTTGAAGCCGAGGATGCCGGACACCTGCGCCAATGCCTCTACAATCATAACACCGGGGAAAATAGGCACCTCGGGAAAATGCCCGTTGAATACCTCTTCATTCACGGAGATATTCTTATAGCCCTTGATGTACTTCCCCTCTTCCAGCTCAACCACGCGGTCCACCAGCAGAAACGGGTAGCGGTGTGGCAGGTATTGACGAATTTCGCGAACATCCATCATTCCAAAAACCCCCAGAAACCACTTCGGGGCGCAACACGCCCCGAACAGACAAACTTCATCAATTATCAACCGGCGTTGAAGCTGGTCAACTCCCATCCTCCAAGGACTGTGCCTCAGTGGATGCCCCCGGCCCCAGTTGCTCGAGCCGCTGTTCAATTTCGCGCAGACGTCTCGCCATCTGATCCAGCTGCGTATACCGCACTGCATTCTTACGCCACTTGCGACTGTCGGAGAACGGTGTGCCGCTGGAGTAGGATCCAGCACTATCGATCGACTTGGTCACCAGTGTCATGGCGCTTATATGAACACCATCCGCCACGGTCACATGGCCGACGACCCCAGCACCACCTGCGATGGTACAGTGTTTTCCGATCACCGCACTGCCCGCCACTGCAGCACAAGCAGCGATGGCTGAGTAGTCACCAATTTGTACATTGTGCGCGATTTGCACTTGGTTGTCGATCTTCACCCCGCGCCCAATGACAGTATTGCCAAGTGCACCCCGGTCGATACAGGTACAAGCGCCCACTTCCACTTCATCACCAATTTCCACCGAGCCCAGCTGATGAATCTTGACCCAACGGCGTTGGTGGGGAGCAAAGCCAAAGCCGTCGGCTCCAATTACCGCCTGACTGTGAATGATGCAGTTCCGGCCAAGGGTGCAGTCGTGATAAAGCGTTACCCCCCCGTGCAGGCGGCTGCCATCACCAATCTCGCTGCCGGCGCCAATGACACAGTTTGGCCCTATGACGACATTAGCCCCTAAACGTGCGCGGGCTTCGATCACCGTACCCGGTCCGACACTGGCACTGGAATCCACTATCGCCTGCGGGTGGACCACCGCCGAGGGATGGACACCGGAATTGACCGGCGGCGCACAATCAAACAGCGCTGTGGCTTGTGCAAATGCGTGGTAAGGATCGTCAACCACCAGCGCCGATACCGGGCACTCATCCACCCAGTCAGCTCGCAACAACACCGCCGCAGCGCGGGTGCCGGGGAGAAACCGCCGGTAACTGGCGCTGGCCAGGAAAGAGACCTCCGAGGGCCTCGCTTCCGGTAAAGTGTTGAGCCCGGATATTTCCTGTGCCGGATCTGCTTCAGGTACGAGACGCAGATCCGCGCCAAGCTCCCGCGCCAGCCGGGACAGGGGCAGTTTTTGTACCATTTAAGCGGTGCGCCGACGATTACTTGTCGGCATTCATCCGCTCAACCACTGCCGCCGTCAGGTTAACTTGCGGGCCGGCATAGTAGGCGGAATTGGCATCCAGCACCAGGTCCAGCATCTGCTCTTTGATGATGGCATTCAGCGCAGCCTGCGCTTTGGGAGCCATCTCCCGTTGAATCTCCTGGCCCACCTGCCCTTCCAAAGCCCGCAGTTTTTTCGCCACTGTATCAAAGTCCGAACGCTTGAAATTTACCTTGCGCTGGTATTCCGCCTTCTGCTCGTCGGACCAGGTCATGCCATTTTTTTGCATATCTTCAGCCAGCTTCTGGACCTCTGCACGAATCGACTCGGCATCGCTCTGCAATTTGGAATACTCGGAGCTGGTTTTCATGGCATTCACTTTCGACTTGGCCATTTCGGTGCTCATAATGGCAGCCTGTAAATTGAATACCGCCACCTTGCTCTGCGCCGCGGCCACCCCGGACAGCAAAATACCTGTCACCAGCACTGCGATGATTTTTACGGAATTAAGCACTTTCAGTTCTCCATAGTTGCTTTTCTTACAATTGTCGAGTCGCATTTCGCATTCAGCGTTAGAGCGCAAAAAACGCATTGCCACGGCGGCCACACCCTCTTAAAAACTATTCCCCAGGGAGAATTGGAATACCTCAACCTCATCTTCCTCGTTCTTCTCCAGTGCCTTGGCCAGGCTGAAGGTCAGCGGACCAAACCCGGTAATCCAGGTCAGGCCGATACCCGCGGAAACATTGATATGATTGAGGTCGACATCATAGCAGTTGAGCTGCGTAGCACCGCAGCTGGTATCAAATACGTTGCCGGCATCGATAAAGAAGGCGGATTGCATAGAGCGTTGATCCTTGACGAACGGCAGTGGAAATATCACCTCGGCACTGCCCTCAATCAGGATGTTGCCGCCAAAGGGATCAGGGTCCTGGAATTGGGAAGTCACCTCCAATTCCCCAGCATTGGCATTCTGCACATAGCAGTTGGTAACGAAGCCCTCGGCGTCCACCTCACACGGGTTAATCCTATACTGCTGGAAAGGTGTCGACCGTGGGCCCAACGAATTGCGCTCGAAACCGCGCACAGAACCAAAGCCACCGGCGTAGAAATTTTGAAAAAATGGCAATTCTGTGGTGGTGCCATAGCTGTCTGCATAACCCAGCCTGGTGCGCAGACGCAACGTCAGGTCCCTGGTCAGAGGCCGGAAATACTGGCCGGTATAGATAAGCTTATAGTACTCCAGGTCGCCACCGGGCAAAGTAAACTCGAACGACATACGCTGGGAAGTGCCGCGCGTGGCGAGAATACCGCGGTTGAGGGTGGAGCGGGCATAGGAGCCGGTCACGGAAAAGGAATCGAATGTATCGCCATTCAAATCGATAAAGCCATTCGGATCCGTATTGAGCAGTGCCGGATCGAGAGGCTCACTGAGATCCAGTGCCTCTCCCTCTTCCAGCGCCTCTTCCAGTTCGGCGTTGATGGTAGCGATATCGGACGACAGAACCACACCATCCAAACCTTCAATGGGTACCGGACTATCCCGGATTTCCTTGACCGGGAAATCGCCGACACCCAGCTCCAGATGGCTGAAACCTAGATTCAGACCAATCCGGGAAATCTCCGAGATTGGGTAGCCAAAACTCAGGCTGGCACCATACCTTGTGCTGTTATAGTTGGTAACGCCAAGCTCGGAATAATCCTGCTCCTGATAATAAATAGAGAAACCGCGACTGACCCCGTCCGGAGTAAAATAGGGATCCGTATAGGAGAAATTCAACGCTGTCTGAAACCGCGAGGTATTGACCGCCACACCCACCGATTTGCCAGTGCCAAGCCAGTTGTTCTCCTGAATGTTGGCACCTAGCACCAGACCGCTGTTTTGGGCATAACCCACGGTGCCGCCAATGCTGCCGGAGGGCTGTTCCTCCACCGTATACTCCACATCGATTTGATCGGAAGTTCCGGGCACTTCCGTGGTTTCGACCTGTACCTCCTTAAAGTAACCCAGGCGCTCCAGACGGACCTTGGACTGTTCGATACGCGCCGACGACGCGGAGGAGGACTCCATCTGGCGCATTTCCCTGCGCAACACTTCGTCGGAGGTACGAGTATTGCCGCGGAAATTGATGCGCCGCACATAGGCGCGCTTGCCCGGGTCGATAAAGAAGGTCACTTTGACCGTCTTGTCT
The DNA here is from genome assembly GCF_040742695.1 of Microbulbifer discodermiae. Lineage (NCBI taxonomy): Bacteria > Pseudomonadati > Pseudomonadota > Gammaproteobacteria > Cellvibrionales > Microbulbiferaceae > Microbulbifer > Microbulbifer discodermiae. The sequence continues at coordinate 43,837 of NZ_JBFLAB010000018.1, forward strand.
TCTTCGTTGGGTTCCGGGATACCGTTCACCTCGGCGAAGGTGTAACCCTCGTTGCCGAGGCGCTTGGTGATATAGTCGGATGTGGTGGTCATCAATACCTGGGAGAAGGTCTGTCCCTCCCGCACCAACAGCAGGCGCTGGATTTCCTCTTCTGGGACCACTGGATCCCCGGCCAGGTCGACCTCACTCACTGTATAGACATCGCCTTCGCTGACATTGACAGTGATAAACACACTGCGCTTGTCCGGGCTCAGTGAAACCTGGGTGGAATCGATGCGAAACTCGAGATAGCCCCGGTCCAGATAAAAGGACTCCAGCCGCTCCAGGTCGCCGGTGAGTTTCTCGCGGGAATACTTGTCGTCGCTGCGCAGCCAGGACAGCCACCCGGTGGTTTGCAGCTCGAAGATCTCACCCAGTTCCTCGTCCGAGAAAGCGGTGTTACCGACGATATTAATATGCTTGATTGCGGCTACGGAGCCTTCGTCCACAACCACTTTGAGTTCGACCTGATTGCGCGGCAGCTCCTTCACCTCGGTGGTCACACTAGCACCATAGCGGCCCTGAGCGACATACTGACGCTCCAACTCCTGGGCCAGCCCCTCCAGTGTGGCGCGTTTGAAAATCTGGCCTTCCGCGAGACCGTTTTCCTCCATCCCCTTGAGCAGGTCCTCGGTCTTGATAGCCTTGTTGCCGGTAATCTCTATTTTGGAAATCGCCGGTCTTTCGCGCACGGTGATAACCAGGACGCCGTTTTCGCGGCCGATCTGAATATCCTGGAAATAGCCGGTGCGAAACAGGGCGCGGGTGGCACTCTGAATCTCCAGGCTTTCGATCTGGTCTCCCACGCGCACCGGCAGGGCGGCAAACACTGTGCCGGCGGACACCCGCTGCAGACCCTCGACACGGATGTCGTTGACCACAAACGATTGCGCCAAAGCACTGATGGGCAACGCCAGCCCCAGCGAGGCCGCTTTGAGAAAATCTTTCATCTAGTAAATCCGACTTTTTATTCGCAATTCCACTGACAGTCCAAACCAACCCGGCAGGGCCCTAGTTTCCATCACCATCTCTACAAACTGCGCGGTTTCAGGCTACCCGGAGTATCGCGCTATACCTGCGGGGCCCGTCAAAGGCGCAATATATCGTTGTACAGGGCCAGCCCCATGATTCCGAGCACCAGCACCATCCCAACCTGCAGCCCGATCACCTGCACCCGCTCTGATACCGGCGAGCCTTTGATTGCCTCAATACAATAGTAAAGAAGGTGACCACCATCGAGGATGGGGATTGGCAGCAGGTTGATCACTCCCAGGCTGATGCTCAGTAATGCCAGCAGTGACAGGAACGACTGCCATCCGGCGTCGGCGGAAGTGCCAGCCACTTTAGCAATGGTGATTGGGCCGCTCAAGTTTCGGGTGGAGAGCTGCCCCAAAATCAGTTTCTTCAGGCTGCTGAGGGTAAACTGGGTCTTGTCCCAGGTTTCCTGCAACCCCTTGCTCAAGGCACCGAAAACACCATAGTGATAGGTGCGAATCCACTCCGGGGGCCATTCCTCTCCTCTCGGCAATACACCGATGCGGCCAATGGTGTCACCGTTGTCCAGCGTGACCGGCTCCGGCGTGACCGTCAATAACTGCCGCTCACCGTTGCGATCCAGCGCCACCTGCAACACCTGTCCAGGCCGCGCGCGCAAATACTTGGTCCACTCACTCCAGTCATCGAACGGCTCGCCATCGGTGGCCAAAATTTTATCCCCCGGGCGCAACCCCGCCAGTTCGGCTGGACTGTCAGCGGTGACTTCCGCAAGGGTCATGGTGATATCGGGAGTCCACAGCTGAACACCAATTTCCCTCAGCGGGTCGGCCACTTCCCGCCCCGCCAGCCAGCGCCGGATATCGGCAGCTGAGTGGTATTCCAGGTTGGAGTCCGCATAGCGCACGGTAAATTCGATCCTGCCAGTGTCCCCCAGGCGGTTGGCCAAACGCCAGTTCAGCGCCTGCCAGGTGGGTGTCGGCTTGCCGTCCACGGCGATAATCTCCTGGCCGGCTTCCAGTCCCGCGGCGGCGGCGATAGAGTCCGGCTGAACCCCCGACACCATGGGAACCGGGCCCGCAGTACCACCCATGAACACAAACCAGAAGAGTACCGCGGCCAGCAGGAAGTTGGCCGCCGGACCCGCGGCGGCAATGGCCATCCGGGCCCATACACTCTTGCGGTTGAAGGCCTGTTCCAACTGGTCCTGTGGCACCGGCCCCTCCCGCTCGTCCAGCATCTTGACGTAGCCGCCGAGGGGGATTAGTGACAGGGCATATTCAGTGCCCCGACGGTCGTAGCGGGTCAGCAACCGGCGCCCGAACCCCACCGAGAACCGCAGCACCCTGACGCCGCAAAGTCGCGCCACCAGAAAGTGTCCCAGCTCGTGAAAAGAGACCAGCACTCCGAAGGCCAGAAGCGCCCAGATTACTTTTTGCAAAACATCCATAATTTGGCCAGAAGCTCACTCAGTTGCAGATATGCGCCACCAGGGGTCGCCGATATGCAATCATATGGGTCAAACGGCGCCAAGTACCTCCAGCGCCAACTCGCGCGCTCTGCAATCCGCTGTTTCGACTGCATCCAGCCCTGTCAGTTCAACGGCTTCTGCGCGCTTCAGGACCCGCTCTATCACCGCGGGGATGCCGGTAAACGCCAACTGGCCCCGTAGAAAGGCCTCCACCGCCACTTCATTGGCTGCATTCAAGCTGGTGGGAGCGCTGCCGCCGGTACTCATGGCGTCCCTCGCCAGCCCCAGGCAGGGGAAGCGTCCCATGTCCGGCGCCTCGAAATCCAGGCGTCCCAAAGCCACCAGATCCATAGCCGCAACGCCACTGTCTATGCGCTCCGGAAACGCCAGCCCGTGGGCAATCGGGGTCCGCATATCCGGGTTGCCCAATTGCGCCAGCACCGAACCATCGCGGTATTGCACCATAGAGTGCACGATACTCTGGGGGTGAACCACCACTTCGATTTGCTCCGGGCCGGCGCCAAACAACAGACAGGCCTCGATGAATTCCAGCCCCTTGTTCATCATGGTGGCAGAATCCACCGAAATCTTGCGCCCCATGGACCAGTTGGGATGGGCGCAGGCCTCATCGGGCGTGACCCGGTGCAGATCATCGTTCACCCTTGTTCGGAAGGGTCCCCCGGACGCGGTGAGCAGGATCTTCTCCACGCCGGCGGATTCCAGGCTTCCGCAGGGCTGCGGCAAACACTGGAAAATCGCATTGTGCTCACTGTCGATGGGCAGCAGTTGCGCACCACTGGTATTCAACGCGCGCATAAACACAGGCCCGGCCATCACCAGTGACTCTTTGTTGGCCAGCAGGACCTTCTTACCCGCTTCGACTGCTGCCAGTGTCGGCCGCAGGCCGGCGGCACCGACGATGGCGGCCATCACTGTGTCCACCTCCGGATCTGCCGCCACCCGGCACAATCCCTCGACACCACAGAGGACCTGGGTGTCCAGTTCAGCACCGCGCAGTAACTGGCGCAGCTCCTCCGCGCCCTGCTCGGTGGCCGCGACGGCGAAGCGGGGTGCGTAGCGGCGGCACTGCTGCGCCAGTTCGGCGATACGCTTGCCGGCGGTGAGGGCAAAGACGGAATAGCGCTGTGGATGGCGCGCCAGCACATCCAGCGTGCTGGTGCCGATGGAACCGGTGGAACCGAGTACCACCACTGACTGAACTACTGCGGGCTGCATGGCGCTTACTTACCTCGCGGGCCTCTCATTGCAAGGGTACAAGTGCACGATTCACAGGTATTTGGGCAGTTCCGCCGCCAGTGCCGCCAGGGTAAACACCGGCAGCGCCGCGGAAAGGCTGTCCAAACGATCCAGCACACCACCGTGTCCCGGCAGGATACCGCTGCTGTCCTTGATACCCCGATGGCGCTTCAACATGCTCTCCACCAGGTCCCCGATCACCGAAGCCAGTGCCGTCACCAGAATGCCGAAGCAAAACAGCAGTGTATTTTTAAGCGGCAGTTCCAGTAGCAGGGAAACCGCCAGCGCCAGTATCAGGCAGGTGGCCAGGCCGCCGGCGAAGCCCTCCCAGGATTTGCCCGGGCTCACCTCCCGCGCCAACTTGTGCCTGCCGAAGCGGCGCCCTACAAAATAGGCTCCCACATCGGCACACACCACCACTGCCACCACGAACAAGACCAGCCAGGCACCGTGGTCCTGGCCGCGCAAAATCACCACGGACAACCAGGCCGGAACCAGCACCACCAGGCCGATCAGGCCGCGCGCCCAGCGGTTGCCCCACAGCATGGCACTGGCGGGATAGCTCTGCACCCAGAGGAACGCCAGCGCCCACCAGCCACAGGCGACAGCGAGGATCTGCCGCGCGCGATCGGTATCGGGATTGCCAAAATCAAATCCAAACACATGGCGGGCGGTCGCCATAAGGGCGATGCCGAGAGCGGCGAGAAAGACCAGGCGCAGGGCGCGATTGAGATTGGACAGGTTGGCCCACTCCCATCCTCCCACCAGGATCACCGCCACGGTGACCACAGAAAACCACTGGATGGGCAGGAGGAACAGGGCCCCGAGAAACAAGAAAACCAACACCAGCGCAGTAATTATTCTTTGTTTTAGCACCGTTATACCCTTCGTTGTTTAAAGCTCTTGGTGTCGGGCGTCCGCGCCAGCCTACTGTCGTCACCGCGGCCACCAAAGCGACGCTCCCGCGCGCGGAAGGACTCGATGGCCGCATCCAGCTCGCGCTCGCCAAAGTCGGGCCACAACGTAGGTGTAAAGTAAAATTCGCTGTAAGCCGCCTGCCACAAGATAAAGTTACTGATACGCTGTTCGCCACTGGAACGAATCAGCAGATCGACGGGCGGGAGGTCCGCCAGTTGTAGATGCGATACCACAGCCTGCTCAGTGATGGAGTCCGGTGTGCGTTGTCCCGACGCCACCTCCGCGGCCAAAGCCCGCGCAGCCTGGGTCATATCCCACTGCCCCCCGTAGTCCGCCGCGATCACCAGGTTGCCCCGCTCGCCATCGCGGGTGATCCGCTCCGCCTCGGCAATAGCCTTCTGCAGACGCCCTGAAAAACGGTCGCGCCGGCCAATGACCCGCAACCGTACTCCCTCCTCGCTCATGCGCAGGGCCTCTTTGCGCAGATAGGAGTGAAACAGCCCCATCAGCAACTCCACCTCCTGGGGTGGGCGCCGCCAGTTTTCGCTGGAAAAGGCGAACAGTGTCAGCGCCTCTACAGCGCGCTCCCTGCACGCGGACACCAGATCGCGTATGCGCTCGACACCCGCCTTGTGGCCCGCCGAGGGCGGCAATCCCCTCCGGGCGGCCCAGCGGCCATTGCCGTCCATAATAATGGCGATGTGGCGCGGACCGGGCGGCACAACCTCGCCGCAACCACTACCCCCCATCAGATTTCCATCAGGTCTTTTTCTTTTGCCGCCAGCTTTAAGTCCACATCGGCAACGTATTTGTCGGTAATCTTCTGGATCTCGTCCGCAGCGCGGCGCTCATCGTCTTCCGAGATCTCTTTTTCTTTTTCCAGCGCCTTGATCTCAGCCAGCGCATCGCGGCGCACATTGCGTATGGAGACACGCGCTGTCTCCGCCTCGCCCTTGGCCTCGCGGATAAAACCCTTGCGGGTCTCTTCGGTCAACATCGGCATTGGAATGCGTATCACCGATCCCGCGGTACTCGGATTCAGTCCCAGGTCAGACTTCATGATCGCTTTTTCGATCTCCGGCACCAGGCCCTTTTCCCAGGGGGTCACGGACAGGGTGCGGGCGTCCTCCACCTTGATAGCGGCGACCTGTGACAGCGGCGTCTCGGAGCCGTAGTAGGAAATACGGATACTGTCGAGGAGGCTCGGGTGCGCGCGGCCAGTACGGATTTTGTTGAAATTGCCGGCCAGCGCGTCCAGAGTCTTGTCCATGCGCCCTTTGGCGCTTTTTTTAATATTTTCGATCACTGTTTCACTTCCTCCTCGATTAGCGTGCCCTCTTCACCGCCCACCACGATATTGAGCAGTGCGCCCGCCTTGTTCATACGGAAAACCCGCACGGGCAGGTTATTGTCGCGACACAGACAGATTGCGGTCAGATCCATAACCCCCAGCTTCTTGTCCAGCACCTGGTCGAAGGTGAGGCGGTCGAAGCGCTTCGCGCTGGCATCCAGCACCGGATCGGCGGAGTAGACGCCATCCACTTTGGTGGCCTTGAGCACCAGCTCCGCATCTATCTCAATCCCCCGCAGGCAGGCCGCGGAGTCGGTGGTAAAGAAGGGGTTGCCGGTTCCCGCCGCGAAAATCAGTACTTCGCCGCGCTCCAGGAAGCGGATGGCCGCGCGGCGGTCATAGTGATCGACTATGCCACTCATCTGAATAGAGGACATAACCCGCGACGAGATATCGGAGCGCTCCAGTGCGTCGCGCAGTGCCAGGGCATTCATCACCGTGGCCAGCATTCCCATATGGTCCCCGGTAACCCGGTCCAGGCCGGCCGCGTGTAAAGCGGCACCGCGAAACAGATTGCCACCGCCCACGACCAGCCCGATCTGCACCCCGATACCCACCAGTTGCCCCAACTCCAGGGCCATTTTGTCCAGCACTTTGGGACTGATCCCGAAGCCCTGATCCCCCATCAGCTCTTCCCCGCTGAGCTTCAACAAAATTCGCTTGTACTTGCGGTCTTTGACTCCGGGCATCCTCTCGGTCCTCTCGTGGATCCTCGCGCGCCGTCGGGCGCTGCCGCCGACATTACAACAATTTCGCTCAATTACACAGAGGGGTGCCCCGACAAAACCCATCCGAGCCCGCCGAAAGCACCCCACCGCGGACAGCCGCCCTCGGGCGGCTGGGAGACATCAAGATGAAGACTTGACCTGTGCCGCCACCTCAGCGGCAAAGTCCACTTCCTCTTTTTCAATACCTTCACCCACCTCAAAGCGGATAAAAGCAGTCACGTCTGCGCCGTCACCTTTTACCAGCTTGCCCACAGTCACATCAGGATTCTTGACAAAGGGCTGCTCAACCAGGCTGTTCTCCTTGAGAAACTTCTGTACGCGACCGCCGATCATCTTCTCGACAATCTCCGCCGGCTTGCCCGCCATATCCGGCTGCGCCTTGATGATCTCACGCTCTTTTTCCAGCTGGTCCGCCGGCATATCTTCCGGTTTGTTGACCTGAGGGTTCACGGCTGCCACATGCATGGCGACATCACGCGCCAGCTCAGTAGTGCCGCCGCTCAACGCCACCAGTACACCGATACGGTCGTTGGAGTGTACGTAAGCGCCGACCACCGGTGCTTCCACCAGCTGCACCCTGCGCACGCCGATATTCTCGCCTATCTTCTGCACCAGTGCCTCGCGAACTGTTTCCAGCTCACCCTCCATCAATGCCGCCACATCCCGCTGGCGCTCGGCAAAGGCCTTTTCTGTCACCTTGTTCACAAACGCCCTGAAATTGTCATCGCGCGCTACAAAGTCAGTTTCGGAATTCACCTCAATCAGCACACCATAGCTGCCATCTTCGGCAACTTTTGTCGCCACAACGCCATCAGCGGCGGTGCGACCGGCTTTCTTAGCGGCCTTCAGGCCGGAAGCCTTGCGCAGGTCCTCGATCGCCCGCTCGATATCGCCATCGGCCTCGGCCAGCGCTTTCTTGCACTCCATCATCGGCAAGCCGGTGCGCTCTCGCAGTTCTTTTACCATAGACGCAGTAATCGCCATGATTTCATCCTCGGGGTTCTGTCTCTGATATTCTGAATTTGAAAAAAAGGGGCCGGTCGCAGGGCCCCTTTTCGATGCGCGGTGCAAAGCCAGGCTCACACCACCCTACCCCCGCGTTTACTCCGCGGCGGCCTCGTCATCACTCGCTTCTACATACTCGTCCTTTGCGCTGCTGCCACTGGCATCCGCGGCACCGGCCAAAACGGCGTCGGCAACGGCAGTGGTGTACAGCTTGATCGCACGGATCGCATCGTCATTGCCGGGGATCACATAGTCGACGCCAACGGGATCACTGTTGGTGTCCACCACACCGATTACCGGAATACCCAGCTTATTGGCTTCCTGAATGGCAATACGCTCGTGTTCCACGTCGATCACGAACAGTGCATCCGGCAGACCTGCCATATCTTTAATACCGCCGATGGAACGCTCCAGCTTATCCATGGTGCGAGTGCGCATCAGCGCCTCTTTCTTGGTCAGCTTGTCGAAGGTGCCATCCTGGGACTGGGCTTCCAGATCGCGGAAACGCTTGATGGATGCGCGGATGGTTTTGTAGTTGGTGAGCATGCCACCCAGCCAGCGGTTGCTGACGTAGGGCTGGCCACAGCGCTCTGCCTGTTCCTTGATGGATTTCTGCGCGGCGCGCTTGGTGCCCACAAAAAGAATCTTCTTCTTCTGCGCAGCCATACCCTTGATAACCCGCAGGGCTTCATTGAAAGCCGGAACAGTGTGCTCAAGGTTGATGATGTGAATTTTGTTGCGGGCGCCGAAAATGTACTGATCCATCTTCGGGTTCCAATAGCGAGTCTGGTGGCCAAAGTGCACACCAGCCTGCAGCATATCGCGCATGCTGACCTGCGGCATAGTAAACCTCTATGTTTGCGGAAGGCCGCCTGCAAAGAGCAAAGTCGGCGGACGCTTCCCGGGTTATATCCTCCACACACCCCATGCACCAATCCCGTCGCGCTTTCGCGGGCGAAACACCCAGGTACATGTGCCGGTGTGTGTGTGACGTTCTTTGATCACCCCGGACCACCATGGCCCGGAGCGGCGCGCTTTATACCACATTCGGGACTGGGCGGAAAGCCCCGGCTCGGCGGGCCCGCCCGCGCAGATGCCGCTGTCCGTCGAATCCGCTACAATAGCGCGCCCTGCGGGCCCTGCCCGCCTCGGCAAGCAACTTCAAATCAGCGGGAATTGGCATGAACTCAGCCACCAAGACACCGGAACAGATCGCCAAAATGCGTATCGCGGGCCATATGGCCGCAGAGGTGCTGGAAATGATAGGCGAGTATGTGGTTCCAGGCGTCTCTACGGAAGAGCTGGACCGGCGCTGCCACGACCATATAGTCGATGTACAGCAGGCCATCCCCGCCTGCCTCGGCTACCGGGGATTCCCCAAATCCATCTGCACCTCGGTAAACGAAGTGGTCTGTCACGGTATTCCATCGGACGGCAAAATCCTGAAAAGCGGCGATATCATCAATATCGATGTCACCGTGATCAAGGACGGCTGGTACGGCGATACCAGCAAGATGTATTTTGTGGGCGACCCGGCACCCCACGCCAAGCGACTGGTGAAAGTGACCCAGGAGTGCCTGTACAAGGCCATCCAGATAGTCCGCCCCGGCACCACGCTCGGCGACATTGGTCACGTGATCCAGCAACACGCTGAGAAGAGCTACTACTCGGTAGTGCGCGATTTTTGCGGCCACGGTATCGGCGATGTCTTCCACGAGGACCCACAGGTATTGCACTATGGCAAGCCGGGCACCGGAGATGTGCTGGAAGAGGGCATGACATTTACCATCGAGCCGATGATCAACGCCGGCAAAGCCGCGGTGCGGGTACTGGGCGACGGCTGGACCGCTATCACCAAAGACCGGCGTCTGTCCGCACAGTGGGAGCATACGATGGCGGTCACCAGTAACGGGGTGGAGGTATTGACCGCGCGGGGTGAAGAACACTTCTAGGGCCTGTGGCGATAGCGGTTCCACCGGCGCCCATTCGCAGCCATCTGGTGACACGAGCACCCCCATGCAACTGAGCACAACCCCCTTCTTTGCGCGCCCGCTGTTCTTCTTCGACCAGGCCCGTTTTCGCCGCGACCTGGCCGAGGGCACCAGGCCCGCGCTGGAAATTTTCAAGGCCGCCGTGGGCGGAGCCAACCGGCAGATGGCGGAGCGCTTTCGCGAGGGTGAGGATGTGCGGACCCTGGTGTACGAGCGTGCACTCTTTATCGACTGTCTGCTGCACTATGCCTGGCACCAGTACAACTGGCCCGACAGTGTCAGCTTGCTGGCGGTGGGCGGCTATGGCCGCGGTGAGCTGCACCCCCACTCCGATATCGATCTGTTGATTCTCACCGACGGCAATAGCGACGCCGAAACCGTCGACAATATCGAACACCTCGTCGCCTTTCTGTGGGACCTGGGTCTGGACATAGGCCACTCGGTGCGCACCCTGGACGACTGTGTGGAGCTGGCGGCGCGAGAGATTACCGTTGCCACCAACCTGATGGAATGTCGCACCGTAGTGGGGAATGACGCCCTGAGCCGGAAACTGGCCGAGCGGATGACACCGGATAGACTCTGGTCGGCGGAAAACTTCTTCAGCGCCAAGTCTGCCGAGCAGCGCGAGCGGCATCGCCGTCAGCGGGGCGCTGAGTACAACCTGGAACCCAACATCAAAAAAGCGCCCGGCGGTCTGCGCGATATCCAGACCATCGCCTGGGTGGCGAAGCGCTACTTTCAGGTGCGCACCCTCCGGCAGCTGCAGGGCAAGGGTTTTTTTACCGAGGAGGAGTTCGCCATCCTGCTGTCCGGGGAGGACTTTCTCTGGCGCGTCCGCTACGGCCTGCACCTGCTCGCCGGGCGCGCCGAGGAGAGGCTGCTGTTTGACTATCAGCGGGAACTGGCGCGGCAGTTTGGCTATGTGGACAGCAGTTCACAGCTGGCCGTAGAGCAGTTCATGCACAACTATTACCGCGTCGTCCTGGCATTGCGCGAACTCAACGACGTGCTGCTGGAGTTTCTCGGCGAAGCGATACTGCAGCGGGGGCGCCGCCAGACTGTCACCCCCATCAATGAACGCTTCCAACTGCGGGAAAACACTATTGAAGTGACTCATACGGGAGTATTTGCGGACACCCCCTCCGCACTGCTGGAGGTATTTGTACTGATGGCGAAACACCCGGACATCGAGGGTGTACGCGCCTCCACCATCCGCCTGATTCGCGAACAGCGCCACCTGATCGACGACAGCTTCCGCCGGGACCCGCGCAATGCGGCCCTGTTCATGCAACTGCTGCGCTCCCCCCGCGGCCTGTCCACACAACTCAGTCGCATGACCCGCTACCAGGTGCTGGGCCGTTACCTGCCGGAGTTCGGCCAGGTCACGGGGCAAATGCAGCACGACCTCTTTCATATCTATACCGTGGACGCCCACACACTGCAGGTTGTGCGCAACATGCGCAGCTTCCGCGGTGACGAAGCGCGGGACAAATTCCCCATTGCTGCCGATATCATGGGTCGCCTGCGCAGCCCGGAGCTGCTCTATATCGCCGGCCTCTACCACGATATCGCCAAGGGCCGGGGCGGCGACCACTCCAAACTGGGGGTGGCGGATGCGGACGCCTTCTGCCTCCGCCATGGGATCCCGGCGCGGGACCGCAGACTGGTTTGCTGGCTGGTGGAAAAACACCTGTTGATGAGCGCCGTGTCGCAAAAACAGGACATCAGCGATCCCGAAGTGGTACACAGCTTCGCCCGCGAAGTGGGGGACCGGGAACACCTGGATTACCTCTATGCCCTCACCGTGGCCGATATCACAGGCACCAACCCGGAATTGTGGAACAGCTGGCGCGCCAGCCTGATGCGCCAATTGTACGAAGCCACCCAGAGCGCCCTACGCCGCGGCCTGGAAAACCCCATCGACCGCGAGGAAATCATTGAGGAAACCCGCGGCCAGGCCCTGGAGGTACTGCTGGCCCAGGGACTCAACGCCCAGTCGGTGGAGAAAATCTGGGGCCAGATGGGTGAGGATTACTTTGTGCGCGAAAGCGCCACCAGCATTGCCTGGCACACCGCCGCCATTCACCAGCTGCGGCAAAACGGCGGCCCGGGCACAGACCGGGATACACTGGTATTGACGCGCAACTCGGGCCCCGCGGAACACGAGGGCGCCACGCAGATATTCGTATACACCCCGGACAGACCCAACGTATTCGCGGCGGTGGTTACCAGCCTCGACATGCTCAATCTCAATATCCAGGATGCGCGTCTGTACAGCTCCGCCGCCGGCTACACCCTGGACACCTTCTACGTCCTCGATGCGTCCGGTCAGCCGTTGTCGGGGGACCCCGGGCAAATTGGCGCCACTATCCGCAAAGAACTGTCCCTGGCCGAACATTACTCCAAGGTAATAAAGCGCCATACCCCGCGCCGCCTGAAAATGTTCAGCTTTGCCAGCCGCGCCTCACTGGCCACGGAACCCGGTGACCCTCACAGTACACTGGAAATCATCAGCGCCGACCGGCCCGGGCTGCTGGCGCGTATCGCGCGCATATTTATCGCTCACGACCTGCGACTGCACAACGCTAAGATTTCCACCCTGGGAGAGAGAGTGGAGGATATCTTTCACATTACTGACGCCACCGGTGAACCCCTGCGGGACGAGGCCGGTAACCGCGCGCTGGAGCGGGCCATCTGCGACGAACTGGATGCCCACCAGGCCAGATCCCGGTCCCGTTGGCGGCCCGGTGATTGAGCCGGTTTCCGCTTGACCAGGCGCTGGCAGCCCGCTGTCCTGAACAGGGGGTGTCCGGGCCGCAAACCAAGCGTGTAATCGCTTGATTTGCTCTGGAGGAATAATGAATCCAAATCTGCAACAGCTGCAACCCTACCCGTTTACCAGACTGGCTGCACTGACATCGGGACTGACACCGGCGGACAAGCCCCACATAGGTCTATCCATCGGGGAACCCAAACATGAGCCGCCCCAGTCAGTGCGCCATGCGCTGGCGGACAACCTGGACAAGCTGGCCACCTATCCGGCCACCAAAGGCATAGACCTGCTGCGGCAGACCATCGCCGGCTGGCTGAGCCGGCGCTATCAACTCAAAGGGGTGGATGCCGACAGCCAGGTATTGCCGGTGAACGGTACCCGCGAAGCACTTTTTGCCTTTGCCCAAACGGTGATCGCTCCAGGCACAAGGGTGTTGATGCCCAACCCGTTTTACCAGATTTACCAGGGCGCCGCCCTGCTCGCCGGGGGTGTCCCCCACTTCGTCAACTGCACCCCACAGACCGGGTTCAAGCCGGATTTCGCCTCTGTACCCGATTACGTCTGGCGCCAGTGCGGCCTGCTCTACCTGTGCACACCCGGCAATCCCACCGGCGCACTGCTGGAGAGCGGAGACCTGCGCCGGCTGATTCGCCTGGCGGACGACCATGACTTCGTAATCGCGGCGGATGAATGCTATTCCGAGCTCTACTTCGACGAGGAAAACCCGCCCGCCGGGCTGCTGCAGGTCTGCGCCGAAATGGGCAGAGACGATTTCCGCCGTTGCGTCGTCTTCCATAGCCTTTCCAAACGGTCTAATCTACCCGGCTTGCGCTCGGGATTCGTCGCCGGCGACACCCGACTGCTGGAGCGGTTTTTGCTCTACCGCACCTACCACGGCTGCGCCATGTCGCTGCCCGTCCAGTACGCCTCGGTGGCCGCCTGGGGGGACGAACAACATGTGCGGCATAACCGCGCACTCTACCGCGAGAAATTCGCCACAGTGTTGCGGATACTGGACGGCCACCTGGATGCAACCCATCCCCAGGCCGGCTTTTATCTCTGGCCCAGAGTCGGCGCCGGTGAAACCTTCGCACGCGAACTGTTTGTCCAGCAGAACGTCACGGTTCTGCCCGGCTGCTACCTGGCGCGGGAGGCGGGTGGAATAAACCCCGGCGACGCCCATGTGCGCATAGCGCTGGTGGCGACCCTGGAGGAGTGCGAGGAGGCCGCACATCGCATCACGGAATTTTGCAGTTGAACCGGAGTACCATGGAACAAGCGCGCAATCTACTCAAAGCGGAAAGGGTCGCTTTTATCCAGCGGCGGCTGGAAGAACTCTACCCGGAAACCCCTGTCCCGCTGGACCACAGCGACCCCTATACTTTGCTGGTGGCGGTGCTGCTATCGGCACAGTGCACCGACGAGCGGGTCAATCAGGTGACCCCCGGGCTCTGGCAACTGGGGCGCACTCCGGAAGACATGGCCGGGGTTCCCGTAGACGAGATCCGCGCAGTCATCCGCCCCTGCGGCCTGTCGCCGCAAAAGTCCAAAGCCATCAGCCAGCTATCAAAAATTCTCGTCAACGAGTATCACGGCAAGGTGCCGGACAACATGGCGGCACTGGAAACACTGCCGGGCGTCGGCCACAAAACCGCCAGCGTGGTCATGTCGCAGGCTTTTGGGCATCCGGCTTTTCCGGTGGACACCCACATTCACCGCCTGGCCCAGCGCTGGGGGCTGACCAGTGGCAAAAACGTCACCCTGACCGAAAAGGATCTAAAACGGCTGTTCCCACAGGACAGGTGGAACAAACTTCATCTGCAGATCATTTTTTACGGCCGCGAGTACTGCACCGCCCGCGGCTGTGATGGCACCGTGTGTGAAATTTGTACCACCTGTTACCCAGCGCGGAAGAAACCCAAGATAACCAGAAAGGCTTGATTCAATGGCAACGATCACTGTCTACGGCATCAAAAACTGCGACACCGTTAAAAAAGCCCGCAAATGGCTGGAGAACAACGGTGTAAACTACCGCTTCCACGATTTTCGTGAAGACGGTATGGAAGAGGTTCCACTGCAACAATGGCTGGATACCTTCGGATGGGAACAGGTACTCAACCGGCGCTCCACCAGCTGGCGCGCACTGAGCGGGGAACAGCAGGCATCCATGGACAACGCCGCGGCCGCCGCCATCGCCCGCGAGACCCCCACCCTGATCAGGCGCCCGGTCACTGTCAGCGCCGGCGGTGTCCAGTTCGGATTTCAAGTGGGTGCTTTTGCGGATTTATTAGGGCGACAATCCAACCGATGAGAGATCATCTATTGGATTGCAACAGTAGAGTAAGGAGCAGTCACCACATGAGCGAGATGTACGGAATCGGATTTGGCATAGGCACCTGCAACCGACGGGGTGAATGGCTGGAGGTCTATTACCCGGCCCCGCTGCTGGCTCCCTCCGCGGACGTCAGCAGTGCTGTCGCCACTGTGTTGAAAGTCGACAGCGGCAACCGGGCGATTGCCCTGGACCCCACCCACCTGCAACCCCTGGCGGAGGGACTGCAAGCCGCCGGCGCGGAGGAACAGGCGCAACTCCTGCGACAATTCTCAAGCAGCCAGCGCCCTTTGGTGGCGACACTCCTCTACACCGACGACGCACCGGCATCGGTGCCCGAGGCCTACCTGAAACTGCACCTGCTGTCCCACCGGCTGGTCAAACCACACCAGACCCGGCTGGAGGGAATTTTTGCCACACTGCCCACGGTGGCCTGGACAAATCAGGGTGCCATCGACCTGGAGGAACTGCCGCAACGTCAGCTGGAGGCGAGGCTCCAGGGCGAAACCCTGAATGTGGCCTGCGTGGACAAGTTCCCCAAAATGACCGATTACGTGGTACCTCAGGGTGTGCGCATTGCTCACACGGCACGGGTGCGCCTCGGTGCCTATCTCGGTGCCGGCACCACCATCATGCACGAGGGCTTCGTTAACTTTAATGCCGGTACCGAGGGACCGGGCATGGTAGAGGGCCGTATTTCCGCCGGAGTATTCGTGGGCGCCGGCTCCGATCTGGGTGGTGGCTGCTCCACTATGGGCACCCTGTCCGGCGGCGGCAACATAGTAATTGCCGTCGGAGAGAACTGCCTGCTGGGCGCCAATTCCGGTATCGGAATCCCACTGGGCGACCGCTGCATAGTGGAGGCCGGGCTCTATATTACCGCCGGCACCAAAGTGGCACTGCTGGACGATAGCGGCGAACTGGTGGAATACATCAAAGCCCGCGATCTGGCCGGTGCATCGGACCTGCTGTTCCGGCGCAACTCTACCAACGGCGCCGTAGAATGCCTGACCAACAAGAGCCGGGTAGCGCTGAACGAGGCACTGCACAGCAGCTAAACGGATGGCCCGACAACCCTATTCCGGGGCCCTGCGCCCATCAGTACATCACCCGGGCGGACAGCGGGTTCGCACCGGGGCCAGGAGGCCGCCCCCATGACCCCCACGCTGCAACTCGCCTGCGATCTGATCCGCCTGCCTTCCCTGACCCCGGACGACGCCGGCTGCATGCCCTTGGTCGCAGAGCGCCTGGCGAGCATCGGCTTCGAGATCACCAGTCTGCGCCGCGGCGATACCGACAACCTCTGGGCAGTGCGTGGTGAAACCGGCCCGCTGTTCGCATTCGCCGGCCACACCGATGTCGTCCCCACAGGGCCGGCGGAGAGCTGGCAACACCCGCCCTTTGAACCGGTCATCGAGGATGGCCGCCTCTACGGGCGTGGTGCCGCCGATATGAAAGGCTCACTGGCGGCCATGGTTGTGGCCTGCGAGGAATTTGTGCAATCGCACCCGGACCACAGGGGCCGTATCGCTTTTCTACTCACCAGCGACGAGGAGGGGCCCGCCAAAGACGGCACCGTAAAAGTGGTGGAGTGGCTGCAGGAGCGGGGTGAGAAGATCGACTGGTGCCTGGTGGGGGAACCCTCCAGCAGCGAGCGGGTCGGCGACACCATCAAAAATGGCCGCCGGGGATCCCTGGGGCTGGAACTGACAGTGTTCGGGGTCCAGGGTCATGTAGCCTATCCACACTTGGCGGACAACCCCATACACCGGCTGGCCCCGGCCCTGGCAGAGCTGGCCGCCGAGCAGTGGGACCAGGGTAACGACTGCTTCCCCCCCACAAGCTTCCAGGTATCCAATATCAACGGCGGCACCGGTGCTACCAATGTCGTTCCCGGTGAGGTCCGGATGATATGCAACTGGCGATTTTCCACCGAAACCAGCGCCCGGGAGCTGGAGCAGCGCGCCCGGACAATCCTCGACCGCTACGGGCTCAATTACGCCGCCGACTTCAACCTGTCCGGGCAGCCATTCCTCACCGCGGAGGGGGCCCTGGTGGCGGCGGCCCAGACTGCCATCAAATCCACTGCTGGAGAGGCCGCGCAACTGTCCACCGCCGGCGGCACCTCCGACGGACGATTCATTGCGCCGACCGGCGCCCAGGTGGTGGAACTCGGGCCGGTGAATGCAACCATCCACCAGGTGAACGAGCATGTCACCGCATCGGATCTGGACCAGCTCAAAGACATCTACCGGGGGATACTCGACGAACTGCTGGGTTGAGATACCATTCCGGACCTAAGTCGGCACTGGCCGTTTAGTGGAGGACTGCCGGACGGGATAGAGAAGAGGCGTAGGGGCGAGCGCCACAAACGCGGCAACTCAGTGCAGGCGTCCGTGCTCCCCGTGGGCACCCTGCTCCGCCTGCTCGAACCCGTGACAGAGGACAAAGTAATAAATGACCTGGGGCTGTCCCTGTACATCGGACAACAGATCGAAGTTGAACTCGCCGCGCTCACCCTGTGTGATGCTCACCGAAGACACATGCTCCGGCTCGACAAACATCTCCGCCACCGGCCGCTTGCCACGCATCACCTGCACCAGCAGAGTGCGTGGATCCTCCTGCGTCAGGCGCCAGTGATAATCTTCCGCATCATAGATCACCGAGTCGGAGGTGCCGGCACGCACAATGCAGTTCAGGTGTTCCACCAGCCAGGTCCAGAACTCAGTAAAAGCCAGAGAGTCTTTCATGGGGTTAGTCGTCCAGCTCTTTAATCGCGTCGGCGCCACCTTTCAAGCCAAACTCCTCGGCAATCTGGCGACACCAGCGATTCATTCGCTCGCCGGTCAGCTCCTCCTGCTGGTCCTCATCGATACCCAGACCGACAAATTTGCCCTCGCCTGGAATTTCCGCTTTGGATGCCTCGTATTCGTATCCCTCAGTGCACCAGTGGCCGACAACGGCAGCCCCATTGGCCGTGACCACATCGTGGAGCATACCCATCGCATCCAGAAAATAGTCACCGTAGCCGAACTGGTCACCCAGACCAAACAACGCGACTGTCTTGCCACTGAAGTCGATTTCCTGCAGATCCTGCCAGAAATCCTCCCAGTCCGACTGCAGCTGGCCAAAATCCCAGGTAGGGATACCGAAAATCAGCTGCTGGTAGCCCGCAATCTCCAGCTGAGTCACATCGGCAATATCGTACAGGTCCACCCGCTCTACCCCGAGACGGGCGCAAATCCGCAGTGCCACGCCTTCGGTGTTGCCGTCGTCACTGCCAAAAAACAGGCCGATATTACTCACAGTCACTCCTACGATTGGATCCTCCAAGACAGCCAGGCGCTTACGCATCATGGGGCCGGGACAGTGGATCGGGGCCGGGGAAAGGCGCAGTATTTTCCCAACAAAGAAGACCGACAGCAAGCCGGAAATCTACCCGTCCGCCGGCGCCGCCGATGCCGGGCCCCAGCGGACCGGGGACGACCCACCCCAGGGGCAAACGGACACTATAACAGCCGCTTTCCCGCGACCATAAATCTGGCAGCCATGACTGCCGGGGCGGTATAGGGACGCGGCAATCCCGCGCTACGGAAAAAGCCCCCGCGGGCGCGGGGGGGGCACAAGCACAGAAGCGGCCGGGCAATACTGACTTAAGAACCCGGCCAGTCGCACAGGAGTTTTAAATAAGTCGCCGGGTTGATGGTGTACAAGGATGTACCGCCACCGGGTGGAGACCAGCGCAACCCCTTGAAAAATGAGCGATCCGGCGAATTTGCCCAACTTTTCAAGGACCACAATCCAGTGGATGGGGAATCACCTTTTGGATTGCCGGATTAGCAGTGTGAACGGGCCCTAGCGCGGTTTTTGCAGACGATCCGCGCTGCGTTTTTGCCAGCGCTCTTGGCGCTCGCTGCGTATTTGCTGCAGCTTGGCTTTTTGCTCGTCGGTGAGAATCGCTTCAAACTGTTGCTGCATCAACTGCGCCTGTCGCGTGCGCGCCACTTCCAGGCGACCCAGTTCAGCCCCGAGCTTGTCCAGGGTTTGCTGATCCGCACCTGAGCGCACCGATTCCCGCACCTGCCGGCGCAGGTCTCGTATCTCCCGCTTCTGGTCCCGGCGAATTTCCCGACCCGCGGCGCGATCGGTCTTGAGCTGCGCCCTCTGCCCCTCGGTGAGGTTCAACTGCTCGGCCATCCGTTCAAACTTCTGCCGGTAGATCCCTCGGTCACCGTCTTCGCCACCGTGGGCAAGAACCGCCGCAGGCGCGACCAGGGCACCCGCCAACAGGATACTACCCAATTTCGATATTCGATTTTGCATTGGCTCTTCCTCTAATTAAGCTGTGGTCACAACCTAGATACTAGAGTTCCCATCGGTAAATGTGGGTCCAGGGGCAGTTAACAACTGTTAAGAACAGTAAAAGCCATCACCAGAAGCAATTTTACGCGCCATCGCATTGCATATAATGGGACAACATTTTCAGGAGCATGGCATGAACCGTATTCTACTGGTGGACGACGACACCGAACTGACCGACCTGCTGAGCGAATTCCTGGTGGGAGAGGGCTTCGAAGTGAGCGTCGCCAACGACGGCGGCAGTGGCTTGCGGCTGGCCCGGGACGAGAGTTTCGATGCATTGGTACTGGATGTGATGCTGCCGGTACACAACGGTTTCGAGCTGCTGCGCATGCTGCGCGATGAAACCCGTGGGACCAGCCGCTCACTGCCAGTGCTGATGCTGACCGCCAAAGGGGATACCGTAGACCGTATTGTCGGCCTGGAAATGGGAGCCGACGACTACCTGCCCAAACCCTGCAATCCGCGCGAACTGGCCGCGCGCCTGCGCGCCGTATTGCGCCGCGGACGCCCGGAGACACCCGCTGGCCACGAGGGCGACCAGCTGACCAGCGGCGACCTCCGCCTGCTGCCGGCGGAGCACCAGGGTTTCTGGGCCGGACAGCCCCTGCACCTGACCGGCGCCGAGTTTGCGGTACTCAAGGTTCTGACAGAGCAGGCGGGCAATGTGGTGAGCAAGGAAGTGCTGACCGAAACGGCCCTGGGACGCAAACTCATGCCCTACGACCGGTCTATCGATGTGCACGTCAGCAATATCCGCAAGAAACTGTCGGAACAGGGCGCCAACCGGGATCTGATCATCAATATCCGCGGCGCCGGTTACAAACTCACCCGGAGTGCCGCCAGCTGATGCGGAGTCTGTTCTGGAAAACTTTTTTTGGTGCCTGGATCACCGCGGCGGTCATGGTGTTGACCACCATCTATGTCACCCACTTTCGCGGCTTTGGCGACCCCAGCCGGGAGGATCGCTGGGAGGGCGCGGCCCTGTTCCGCGAAGTGTCGCGAAACCTGCGCATGACCCGCCGCCACGGCACCGATTACTTCCGCCTGTGGCTGGACAACCAGCCCCGGGAAGTGCAAAACCGTATCTACGCCATCAATCGCGCCGGTGACGAGATTCTGGGCCGGTCGCTGCCAAAGAATATGGCACCACTGTTCCAACGCCTCAATTACCGCAATCGGGAAGCCCAGGCGATGATCGACAACAAGCCCACGGTTGGGTTTTTTTATCCCCAACGGGATGGTGGCAGCCTGCGGGTGGCCTTTACCGTTGGCAGCAGCAAAGAGGAATTGTTGTTCAGGTTCATATTGCGCAGCTTCTGGCAGATTATCGCCTTGTCCATGTTGGCTTCCGGTCTCGCCAGCTATTGGCTGGCGCGCTATTTGAGCCGACCGCTGGACCAGCTGCGCGCGGCCACTCGCCGGGTGGCCGCGGGAGAACTCGACTACCGTGTCGCCCCAAGCCTGCACAGCCGCAGTGCGGAGCTGACCGACCTGGCGCAGGATTTCGACTCCATGACTGCTCAGCTGCAGGAATCCACCGCGGAGCAAAGACGCCTGATCAAGGATGTATCCCACGAACTGCGCTCCCCCCTGGCCAGGCTGCAGGTCGCCCTGGGTATAGCGCGACAGAAAGACTCAGGGCTGCTGAACCAGGAGCTGGATAAAATAGGCAAGGCCGCGGACTATCTGCAGGACATCATCGCCGATGTACTTTCGCTGCCCGTGGCCGGCAGCGACCAGCGGCCGATGGATGACGTGGTCGAACTGCGCAGCCTGATCCAGGCACTGGTGGAGGACCTGCAGGCGGAGGCGGGCAGCCGGCAGCTACACTTCCAGCTCCACCTGGCCGCGGAGGAAATACTCATCGCCACCCGCGGCAGCTCGCTCACCGCTGCTCTGGAAAACATTTTGCGCAACGCGATCAAGTACAGCCCCGAGGGCGGTCTGGTGTCCATTGTGCTCGACACCCTCGGCGAAAAGTGCCGGATACGAGTGATCGATTCCGGCGCCGGGGTCCCGGAAAAGGAACTGCAGGCGATTTTCAGGCCCTTCTACCGCACGGACGATGCCCGCACCCGGGAGAGTGGTGGTTTTGGACTGGGACTGGCCATCACTCACCGGACTGTGCTGCAGCACGGCGGCAGTATTTCTGCCCGCAACGCGCCCAGCGGCGGCCTCTGTATTACCGTCGAACTGCCCCGTATCCGCGCGGACCTGGAGTAACCACCGGCGCCGCCAGACGCAACTACCCCGGGGCCATTAAGTAAGTTATGGGATAAACAACAGATTGCCGGCAAAGTCTTAGCGGCAATCTGTTAAAGGCGACATCCAAGCGGCCATAGTCCACTGTCAGCACACTATTCAACAGGGGAATTGGCCCGGGGGCCGCGAGGGATTAAACTGCCACAGAGCACGGCTGCAGTGCATGCCTGACCACAACCATCAAATGAATAACAAAAGGGCTTGGCTATGCGTTGGATACTCTACACACTCGGCTTTCTCATCCTACTGGTGTTCGCCGGTTTTCTGTTTCCGCGGCAAGTTACAGTGGAACGCAGCGTCTACATCGCCAAGCCGCCGCCGGTGGTATTCCCCTATGTGAACAACTTCCGCAACTTCAACCGCTGGTCGCCCTGGTATCACCTGGACCCGGAGACCCAATACAGCTACGGGGGGGCAGCCGAAGGCGTCGGGGCATCCATGAGCTGGAGCAGCGATTCCGACGATGTCGGCAGTGGCAGTCAAACCATCACCGCCAGCGAACCTTTTTCATTGGTGCGCACCAGCCTGGATTTCGACGGCCAGGGCACGGCAGTGGCGGAATTCCGCCTGCAGCCGCAGGGTAGTGGCACCAACATCACCTGGTCTTTCAGCAGCGACATGGGCGAGGGTCCGGTGGCCCGCTGGATGGGTGTAGTGGTGAAAAGCATGGTGGGGGAATCCTACGGCCAGGGTTTGCAAAAACTGAAAGCGATCGCGGAATCGTCACTGGACCCGTCCAACCCTTCGGCCGCCACCACCGGCGGCGAATCGGACTCTGATACCAGCCCGGGCGCCGGTACCCAGTCCCCCGCGCAAAACAGCGCTCCTGTCGAGTCCGGTTCCGAACCTGCGGATTCCACGATGCTGGAAGAAGAGGCGGAAGAGCCCGTGGAGGAAAACAGGCACTGAGAGGTCGCGCGGGCTGCTGGCGCGGCCTTTTTCAACGGCCTGCTGTCCCGAACAGGGATGTTCGGGCCGCAAATCAAGCATGTAACTGCTTGATTTGCCGTGGAGGGTTTGCGGACATGCGCCGCAAACCCTGGTTGTGGAAAGCCAGGAAGGGCTTTTTCAACAACCTGCTAGTGCTTTGGCCGGCCCCCGCGCAGGCCGGCGACCGGCGGCTTGCGCAGCTTGCGCCTCTGGCGTTGCAGATTGCTCTTTTCGTCCTGGGTCAGCGGGCGCTGACTTAATTTGGGCAAACCCGCAGTAACGCAGAGGTCGTCGATATCCCTGGGCTCCATTTCGATCCACTGGCCGACCCGTACCTTTGAGGGGATAAACACATTGCCGAAGCGCACTCTTTTCAGGCGGCTGACCCGCGCGCCCTGGCTCTCCCACAGGCGCCGTACTTCGCGGTTGCGCCCCTCCATCACAACACAGTAGAACCAGCGGTTGTTGCCCTCGCCACCACTGTCCACAATATCCGTAAAGCGCGCCACGCCGTCGTCCAGCAGTACACCGGTCAGCAAACGCTGTTTCATTTCCTCATCCACCTGGCCCTGCACACGCACCAGATATTCCCGGTCGATCACGGACGAGGGGTGCATCAACTTGTTGGCCAGCTCACCGCTATTGGTGAACAGAAGCAGCCCGCTGGTATTAAAATCGAGGCGCCCTACGGATACCCACCTGCCACTGCGCAGGTGTGGCAGCCTGTCGTAAACAGTGGGGCGGCCCTCCGGATCGTGACGGGAACAGATCTCGCCCACCGGCTTGTTGTACAGGATGACTCTACAGCGGTCTTCCCGCTCGACCGGCAGCTTGCGGCCATCGAGTTCAACCAGATCGCTTCCGGTAACCCGCTCGCCCAATTGCGCCACTGTGCCGTTTACACTGACCCTGCCAGCTTCAATGGCCCGCTCCATTTCACGGCGGGAGCCCAGGCCCGCGCGCGCCAGTACTTTTTGCAGTTTCTCGCCGGCAGGCGCCGCGTCTTCAGTCATCAAGTCAGCTATTCCGTTTCTTCGGTTTCACGCAGTTCCTGTTCCGCCGGTGGCAGCGCTTCTGCTTGGTCAACATGATCGCCCCCACTATCGAACAGGCTGCTGGCCGGCAGTACAGACAAACTCGGCTCCACCACCATGCCGCTCTCCGCCGGCGCAACCGCCAGTGGTTCAAACTCGGGGGCAATTGCCGGGAAAATGGTGCCGCCGCCGGTATCGCTGCCATTGGGGACCGGTTCGTCCTGCGGTGAGTGTCGCTCCGCTTCAGGCTCCGCGGCCGCCTCTACCTCAGCTACACCCGCGTCGTCGGCAAGGGACTGCCCATCGTCGACCGGCGGTGGATTCTCATCGGCGGACTCGGGGGTATCCTCGCCCTGCGCCAACGCTACGGGGGCCAGGGCCCCGCTGTCGTCGGCGGAACCCGGCGCACCGCTCAAATCCAGGGCCTGGTTGAGGCTGTCGATATCGCGAATCTCCGCCAATGTCGGCAGGTCGTCCAGAGTGCGCAGGTTAAAGTGGTCGAGAAATTCCCTGGTGGTCGCGTAGAGCGCTGGCTTGCCCGGCACATCCCGATGTCCCACCACCTTGATCCAACCCCGCTCCGCCAGAGTTTTCACAATGTGGGAGCTCACCGCCACACCGCGAATCTCTTCGATATCGCCGCGGGTGATTGGCTGCCGGTAGGCGATGATAGCCAGTGTCTCCAGTACCGCCCGGGAGTATTTTTGCGGCTTCTCTTCCCACAACCGGTTCACCCAGGGCGCCAGATCCTGGGGCACCTGAAAGCGCCAGCCGCTGGCCACCTGGCGCAGCTCGAAACCCCGCTCGGCACAACTGTCGGCAATTTCCCGCAGAGTCGCCTGCAACTGGGCCTTTTCCGGCCGCTCGCCCTCTTCGATCAACGACAGCAACTTGTCCTCGCTAAGTGACTGGCCCGAAGCCAGCAGAGCACCCTCGACGACGCGGCGCAACAATTCTGGGGCAATTGTCATGTCTTTACTCTAAACACTATATTTACCACTATTAACCCGGCAACTCGTTGAATTGCCGGGTCAGGGCTTCCGCTCAGCGCAGTTCGCGGCAAAACTATCGATTTCGCGTCAGCGCTCAGGAAATCTCCGCCCCTACCGCCACCGCTGGGTCCAATCCGTCCTCAAGTGCGGCATCCTGGAATTGAGGCTCAGCTTCCTCCGGCTCCTGGCCGGCGGCGCGCACATGTATGGGCCCGAACGCCTGATTCTGTACCAGTTCCACCAGCGACTCTTTCACCAGCTCCATCACCGCGAGAAACGTCACCACCACACCAAGGCGCCCTTCCCCCACAGTGAACAGGCTGACAAAAGGCACAAACTGGCGGTGGCGGATACGATCCAACACCTGGGTCATGCGCTCGCGGGTGGACAGCTTCTCCCGCTGCACCTGGTGGCTTTCGAACATATCCGCGCGGCGCAAAACATCGGCCAGGGCCACCAGCACCTCGCGCATGGAAACCTCCGGGTCCGGGCGGGTGGCATTGCGATCAGGGCCTTTGATCACCAGCTGGTGGGTATCGCGCCCCATGCGCGGAATCTCATCCAGGTCCTCCGCGGCGGCTTTAAAGCGTTCGTATTCCTGCAGGCGGCGGATCAAGGCCGCACGGGGGTCTTCGCCCTCTTCCTCCTCGGCCTCCGGCGGTCGCGGCAGCAACATGCGGGATTTGATTTCCGCCAGCATGGCGGCCATCACCAGATACTCGGCCGCCAGCTCAAAGCGAATGGCCGTCATCATCTCCACATACGCCATGTACTGGCGGGTAATGTCGGCGACGTTGATCTCAAGAATATCCAGGTTCTGGCGGCGGATCAGATACAGCAGCAGATCCAGTGGCCCCTCAAAGGCCTCCAGAATCACCTCCAGTGCATCCGGGGGAATATAGAGATCCGCAGGCAGCTCGGTAAAAGCCTGGCCCCGCACCAATGCAAACGGCATTTCGCCCTGGCGGGGTGATTCCGTATCGGCAGTGACCGCCGGCTCCGGGACAGCATCGGCCTCCAGCGAGTCCCCGGCACCCGCTGGCACCCCGTTCGGCTCACCCACCTCGGCTATCAATTGTTCGTTGGACACACGGCCCGCCTTCGCAAAACACAAACGATCAATTATACATGGTACCGGCGCCGTCAGCTGGCAATTTCACCTATTTCGCCACAACCGTGGCGGATCAGCTGGGGTTCCTCGCCGGTGAGGTCCACCACGGTGGTCGCTTCCAGACCACAGAAGCCGCCGTCGATCACCAGCTCCACCTGGTGTTCCAGGCTGGTGCGGATATCGAAGGGGTCGGTCAGCGGTTGGACATCCCCCGGCATGATCAGGCTGCAACTCATCAGAGGCTCGCCCAACCCCTCCAACAGCGCCTGGGCGATGGCGTTGTCCGGCACACGCAGGCCGATGGTTTTGCGCTTTGGGTGCATCAGGCGACGCGGGACCTCCGCGGTAGCGGGCATAATGAAGGTGAAAGGTCCCGGAGTGTGGTTTTTCAGCAGGCGAAACATCTGATTGTCCACCTTGGCATAAGTGGCCAGCTCGGAAAGATCGCGACACATCAGGGTAAAATTGTGCTGCTTGTCCAGCTGGCGCAGCGCGCGGATACGCTCCAGTGCCAGCTTGTCCCCGAGCCGGCAACCCACCGCGTAGGCGGAATCGGTGGGGAACACGATTACCCCTCCGGAGGCGATGATATCCACCGCCTGGGCAATCAGCCTCCCCTGCGGGTTGTCCGGATGAATCTGAAAAAACTGCGCCACATTTACCCCCTTGCGTCAACACTTCCCGCTGGGCCGGCAGGCACCTCAGGTGTCGACTGGCCGGCCCCGTTCCAATGGGTTAGTGTGCCACAGATTCCACACCGGCTCGACGTCCTCCGGCAGGCGAACGCACCCCAACTCGCACCAACTCTGGCCCGGCTGATGGAAATCACTGCCGACTGAACACAGCAGTGGTTCCGCGTGGGTTTCCCTCGCCACCGAGGCCAGCAGCTGGCGCAGATCCCGGGTCTGGGTGGGGTTCTGACGACCGCACATCAGTTCTACCGCCGCGCCGCCAGCGCGATGGAAATCTATCAGTAGTTGGCGCAACTGTGTCCGCGTGAAGCCGTACTTGAGGGGGTGGGCCAATACTGCGGTTCCACCGGCGGCCTCAATACTGGCGATCGTCTCTGCCAGCTGCGGCCACTCCACGGCCACATCGCCCGCCTTGCCCGCACCCAGGTAGCGCCGGAATGCCCGCGCCACATCCTGCACATGGCCGGCCTCCACCAACCAGCGGGCAAAATGCGGCCGCCCCAATACGCCACTCTGCCCGGCGAAGCTGCGCGCGCCCGCCAAAGCACCCGTAAATCCGCGCTGTGCCAGTCGCGCCGCGATACGTTCAGCGCGCTCGCGGCGAAACAGGTCCCGCTCTCCTACCGCCGTCCTCAGTACCGCGGATTCAGAGTCGATATTCAGCCCCACCACATGTACCTGCCGCCTGCCCCAACGGGTGGAAAACTCGATCCCCGGCACTATGGTCACGCCCTCACGTTGGCCCGCCCGACGCGCGGCAGCGACTCCGGACACAGTGTCGTGATCGGTCAGGGCCAATATGGTCACGCCCTGGCAACGGGCTCTCGACACCAGCTCCTCAGGACTTAAAATACCGTCTGAGGCAGTGCTGTGACAGTGCAGATCGGGCAGATCTGAAGCGGTGACTTCCATTGGGATATTTGTCTCCAGCTGCACTCAAAATGGCGGAAAATCACCGCCGGAACGATTAATACCCATCGCTGTCATACCGGCGAACGGCTTAAATTCAGGAACAGGCGCCACTACACCAGTGGGCCGGCGAGGTCCGGGAAAGCCGCTGGTAGAGGTAGCGACTGTGGAGTCGGGCGGACAATTCCCGGTTTTTCGCCAGGAGCACACTGATTTTCTTCGCGGCCATATATTACCGGAATAGAGCATGACCGAAACCGATCAGACCATATCCACCACCGAGCGGCCGAAAAAAGAAAGCCTGCTGGCAAATCTGCTGCTGAACATCGTGATCCCCACGGTCATCCTGACCAAACTGTCCGGTGACCAGTGGCTGGGCACCAAGTTGGCAATAGTGGTCGCACTGGCTTTTCCCCTCATCTACGGCGGGCGCGACCTGCTGCAATCGGGCCGGGTCAACTTTTTTTCCGCACTGGGTATCATCAGTATTACCCTGACCGGTGGTATGAGTCTACTGGAACTGGATGCGAAGTACATCGCCATCAAGGAAGCCGCCATCCCCGGTTTGCTCGGCGCCGCCACTGTAGTCTCGCTCTATACGCGCTGGCCGCTGGTGAAAACCCTGCTGTACAACGACCGCATTCTGAACACCGCAAAAATAGCCCAGGCACTGGCCCAAAAGGGCAATGAAGGCCCCTTCGAACGGACTCTCGCTCTCGCTTCGTGGATGGTGGCCAGCTCTTTTTTCCTGTCCTCCACACTGAACTATATCCTGGCCAAGATGCTTCTGCAGAGCCCCCCCGGAACCGAGGCATTCAACGAGGAGCTGGGTAAAATGACCGCGCTGAGTTTTCCCGTAATCGCTCTACCGGCGACACTAATTCTCATGCTGACCCTGTTCTTCCTGTTTCGCCGCATCGGCAAGCTGACCGGCCTCAAGCTGGAGGAAGTGGTGGTGGCGCAGTAGATGCGCGCAAGCCGGGTACAATTTCGATTATAAGGGCACAGTTTCCATGTGGTACGCCATTATCAGCGAAGACGTGAACGACAGCCTGGCGCTGCGCCAGGGCGCGCGCGCGGAGCATATTGCGCGCCTGCAACGCCTCAAGGATGAAGGCCGCCTGTTGCTGGCCGGCCCCCATCCCGCCATAGACAGTGAAGATCCCGGTGCTGCCGGCTTCAGCGGCAGTCTGGTGGTGGCGGAGTTCCCGTCGCTGGAGGAAGCCCGGGACTGGGCTGACCGGGACCCCTATGTTGCTGCCAATGTCTACGCCAATGTAACCGTTAAACCTTTTAAACCGGTTCTGCCCTGAATAAATACCTCAATTAACCGATAATAAGTTGTATCAGAAAGATGAAACGATTGACTGGCCTCACCGCGGCGATTCTGGTCGCACTCAGCACAGCCACCTCCGCCCAGAGCGGCTCAACCCGCTTTATTACAGACCAGTTGCATGTGCCCATGCGCTCCGGTAAGGGCGGCGAATTCCGTATCCTTCACCGCGGCCTGCCCAGCGGCACCAGGTTGACCCTTCTGGAGGACGACCCGGAGGACGGCTGGTCCCGGGTTCGCACTCCCGCTGGACAGGAGGGCTGGGTGCGCCGCCAGTATCTGGTGTCGGAGCCGGTGGCCGAAATCAAACTGCAACAGGTGGAAGCCAGCCTGAGGCGCTTCGAACAAATGGAGGGCAACCTGGGTGGCGAAGTGCGCCGCCTGGAGACCGAGAACCGGGAGTTGAGCACTGCCCTCAGCGCGGAACAGACAAAGTCAGCCCAGCTGGCCGGAGAGCTCAAAGACCTGAAGTCACTGTCCGCAGATGCGGTGTCACTGAATCAGCGCCACCAGAAGCTGTTGCAACAGTACGAACTGGTGAAGCAGAAGCAGTCCATGGCAGAGGCGGAAATTCAGCGACTGTCTGACAGCGACTCCCACAAGCGCTTTATGTATGGCGCCGCGGCGGTGCTGCTGGGGGCAGTTCTGGCAATGATAGCCCCGCATTTGCGCCCCCGCCGGCGCCGCTCGGAGTGGGCCAACTGATCCAAACACAATTCTCGGGCCGCTGCGCGGCCTGACACGGTATGAGGGATAACCGATGATCGCGCGAATAGTGATTTTTTTGTTGGGAACAATTACCGGATTGTCGGCGGTGGCCGACAATCCGCAGGTGGAATTGAAAACCGATCTGGGCACCATACAGATTGAACTCTATCCAGCCCAGGCACCGGCCACCGTGGAGAACTTCCTCGGCTATGTAGACAAGGGCTTCTACGACGGCGTTATTTTTCACCGGGTGATTCCGGATTTCATGGCCCAAACCGGCGGCCTGACATTTGATTTCCAGCAAAAGGAAACCCGCGACCCGGTCACCAATGAATCCGACAATGGCCTTAAGAATTTTCGCGGCACCCTGGCCATGGCGCGCCACAACAATCCCGACAGCGCCACCTCACAGTTTTTCATCAACCTCAAACACAATGCCCACCTGGATGCGCAGGGAAGTAACACCGGCTACACAGTATTCGGCCGGGTTGTGGAGGGCATGGCAGTAGTGGACAAAATCGTCGCGCAGCCCCGCGGACTCTACCGCGCCTTTCCCAATGCGCCCAATATACCGGTACGCATTCTCTCTGCACGACGCAGGGCCGCGGCGGCTACTGTCTCAACCGATGATCCGCAAGGGGGCTAAACAGTGATCGCGCTCAGCGTCAATCTCAACAAAATCGCCCTGATTCGCAATTCCCGCCCGGGCAACTTCCCGGATCTGGTGGCCCACGGCCGCCAGTGTCTCGACGCCGGCGCCCAGGGACTGACCGTGCACCCGCGCCCGGACCAGCGCCATGTCCGGCCCCGGGATGTGCGCGACCTGGCCCCGCTCTGCGCAGGATTTAGCGGAGTCGAGTTCAACGTGGAAGGCAACCCCTTCGCGAAACCCACGGGGGAGTATCCGGGGCTGCTGGCACTGGTCATGGAAGCGCGTCCACACCAGTGCACCCTGGTGCCCGACAGCAACGATCAGCTGACGTCCGATCACGGTTTTGATCTCACCCGGGACGGCGACCGCCTGGAGCCAGTGATAAGTGCACTGAAAGCGGCCAATATCCGCGTCAGCCTGTTTATGGATCCGGATCTGGAGCAGATATCCCTGGCGCGGGAACTGGGTGCCGACCGTATCGAATTGTACACCGGGCCCTACGCCTGGGCCGCAGCGCAACAGAGCCCGGATCTCGAGCGGATTTTTGCCGCCCACTGCGCCGCCGCGGAACACGCCCTGCAACTGGGCCTGGGAGTGAATGCCGGCCACGATCTGAATCTGCTCAACCTGCCCCGCTATCGCAGCCTCCCCGGCCTGCAGGAAGTTTCCATCGGCCACGCCCTCACCGTGGACGCCCTGAATATGGGGCTGGAAAACGCGGTCTACGCCTACCTGCGCTGTCTCTCGGGCGACTGATGCCGAGCCTCAACATCATCGGCGCCGGCAGGCTGGGCAGAACACTGGGCTGTGTGTGGCACAGAAACGGCTTCTTCAGGGTTGGCTCGGTGTGCAACCGCAACCCGGCCAGCGCCTCGGCAGCCTGCAAATTTATTGGCGCCGGCGCGCCGGCGGAGTCCATCGGCGCTATGCCGGACGCCAACTGCTGGCTGATCGCCACCCCCGACGGCGAACTGGCCGCGGCGGCAGCCCAATTGGGTGAGCGGTTGCGCCGGAGTTCCGCGCCTAGCATTGTTTTCCACTGCAGCGGCGCCCTCAGCTCAACCCTCCTGGCTCCCTGTGATCCCGAGCGGGTTGCCAGTGCCCATCCGGTACACAGCTTCGCCGACCCGGCGCACTCGGTGGAAACACTGGCCGGCACCAGCGTCGCCATCGAGGGCGGCGCGACCGCCCTGGCACTGTTGCGTCGCGCCTTCGCGGCAATCGGCTGCGAGACCCTGGACCTGGCGGTGGAAAACAAATCCCTCTACCACGCCGGCTCGGTGTTCGCCTGCAACTATCTGTCGGTGCTGATGGATATCAGCCTGTTGTCCTTCGCCGCCGCCGGCATCCCGCGCGCAGAGGCCCTGAAACTGCTGAAACCGATTGTGGAGCAGACGGCACAAAACAATATGCGGCTGGGGCCGGAAGCCTCCCTGACCGGACCGATCGTCCGCGGCGATGTGGAAACTGTCAGTACGCAGCTCCGGGCCCTGGAAAAAGTGGACACCACCCTGGCGGAACACTATCGCCGACTGGGCCTGGCCTGTGTGGGACTGGCCCGACGCTCGGGGCTGCCGGAAGGTGACGCAGAGCGCATGGTAAAAGTTTTCAGCGAAGCACAGCTGTGAAAGATTCCCCAGAGTATCTGCAAAAACGCGCCTTCTTCGATAGCCTGCTGACCATCTACGGCCGTAAACCTGTGCTGGAAGCGCTGGAAGATCCCACCCTGCCGGTGCATAAACTGCACTTGGCGGAGAGCAACCGTAGCGATCAGATAGTGGCCCGCATACAGCAACTGGCCCAGCAGCGGCAGATAGAGGTCGCCTACCACGACCGCAGACAACTGGCACGCATTTCCAAAAACGGCCGCCAGGACCAGGGGGTGGCGCTGGATCTCGCCCTGCCCAGCTATGGCTCTGTGGATGCATTTATCGACACCCAGCTGAAGACTTGCACCCAACCCTGCGAATTGCTGGCACTGGATGGTATTACCAATCCGCAAAACCTCGGCATGATTATTCGCTCCGCCTGCGCCGGCGGCATGGACGGTATCATCCTGCCACGCCAAGGTTGTGCACAGATAGACCCACTGGTTATCAAGGCGAGCGCCGGCACCCTGTTCAGGACTCGCCTGTTGCGCTGTGACGAACTGGCTCCAGCCCTGCAACAATTCCGCCGCGCAGGTGCGCGTGTATGTGGACTCTCGTCCCATGCCGGGGACACACTGGCAGCTTTCCGCACCGATGCGGTGACAATTTTCGTGGTCGGCAATGAGACCCGCGGGGTCAGTGCATCGGTGGAGCAATGTTGTTCCGACTGGGTACGGATTCCCATGCACAACAATGTGGAAAGTCTCAACGTTGCGGTCACCGCCGCACTGATCAGTTTTCGCCAGCGCGGCTGATTGTTTTCGTCCCTCCCACCAGATGGACCACAACCGCTTCTAAAGGGGTGGTTTTTGCCACACCAAAGGTGCCCCCAAAAGGCCCACAAAGAAAACTGTCCACTGTTTCAATTACCTTTAGACGTCAGTTTTATCCCGTCCGACAAAAAATTGATTGTCAAGACAGGATACCGCCGCCACCAGTCCACAGAAACTGTGGATAGCTTTGTGGGCAAATTACCCGAATTCCTGCCCAGAGCCCGTGATACCTTTGTAACCGTTTTGTGAAGAAAATTTAATCAAACCAATAAACCGATTAAAATCAATGAGTTAACAGGCACAATAAAAGGCTGATTGCAAGAACAAGAGCTAACTGCAGCCTCAGGTGCGACAAGTCAATCGCTGTGGAAAGGATTTGACTGGTGAGTGGGGAGGAGCCGGCGGCGACTGCAGATCAGAGTATCCCGCAACCACCGTTTAGCCCCGCTCAAACATCAACATGGGCTTTAACCCATCGCCGTAAAAAGAAGAATGAAAGGCTGATTTTCAACTCTAGCGTCACCACTATCGCCAGAGCCGCTAGCTCATTAATTTTGCAGATGAAGTGTCAATTTTTTCAGCGGTGGTACCTTGAGCACCATCATCGGCCCGCACAGAGACAAGCGGATCGACCCTTCTAACACCATATTCCCGTAGATAAAACTGGTTGCTCAATAAGTTACAGGGCTACAAGGCTCATACAGGCACCGACCATGAGCGCTGCGCCGGCCGCCCATAGTGAACCGTTAAAGTCATGACTCGCCTGGTAGAGGTTATTGGCCACCAGAGGACCGAGAATCTGGCCAATGCTGTAAATAACGGTCACGGTAGCAAGCAGGTTGCCGCGAACCTGACTCGCAATCCGTTGAGCTGCTGGCATTACAATGGTGACCGTGCCCAGGAAGGTACCGCCGACCAGTAGAGCGCTGGTCAGATAACCGGCGCCGTTGGGGAGAAAAACAGGCAGTACCACACCGAAAGCCTGGACACCAAGATTCAACGCCAGCGACTTTTTCGTGCCGAGCTGCAGACGTGCCCAATGCCAAAGGAAGCACGAAGGAGCTGCACCCAATCCAAAGACTGCCCAAACATGCGCCGGGTCCACATCCGGAAGCGCAGTCTTCACCAGCAGTGGCAGGTAGGTCGCAGTGATGATGTAGCCAAAGCCAGCCAGGCCATAAATCATCACCAGAGGCACTTGCCTGACGCTGTCATCCCCGCCCGGTGTGACCGTTACCTGAGCGAAATCCTCTTCGCCGCCCGCTTTCAATACCGGTGCCGCCAGCAGCCCCAGCACGAGGCTGCTGATGCCGAGCATCAACCAGAGCCCCTGGCTGTCAGACCCCAGCTGCGCCGCGAGGACAACAAACTCAGCAGACAGGGCAATCCCAAATCCCACTCCCGCGTACAGCAGGGGGGCACCGTGCAGGTGCTTGCGATGCTCAAGCAACCACAGTGAAGCGGCGACCATGGCGACCGCACTGAAAACACCGGCAACACCGCGCACCGCGACAATTGCCCAGGTCGCCTTGAGAAGGGCCAGAACTGCCAGGCATAGGGCGGTGCCGGCTGTCGCCCATAGACAGACACGGTGCGCACTTGCCGGCTTGGCCTTGATAGCCAGTAGCGCCCCAATGAGATACCCCCCATAGTTGGCGGAAGCGGTTAGACTGCCACCGCTCAAACTGAGCACGCCGTCCTGAACCATATGCGGATAGAGCGCCGTATAGGCGAAACGACCAAACCCTATGCCTACGGCCATGACAAGCGCCGCGCCGATGGCGGGGCCCACACCAGCAGTGGAAAACTTCATGGCTCTTCCTGCATGAACAACTGGACAAACTTCTGAAACGCGGGAATCCCGTAGCCGCTGCGCCATATGAGATGGATATTTATGGAGCCCAGATCCAACGATGCCAGGTCGGCCGGAACATTGCTCAGTTCCAGCACACTGCGCGGCAACAGAGTGACACAGGAACCAGCAGCAACAGCAGCAACCATCGCGTGGTAAGAGCCCAATTCCTGGATTCTCCACTCGCCTCCGGCCACTATTCCAAGTCGGTCCTCTGCGATGGTTCTGTAGGTACAGCCCAATCTGAATGCTGCCAGGGATCGAGTAAGCACCTGCTCGGGAGTCGTTGCCGCCACGTCAGTAGCTGGCAGTAGCAACAGGAGTTCTTCCTGCCAGACTGGGAAGCCCTGCAAGTCCATCTCGGCCAGGCCCGGCTCCCCCTTTATCGCTGGGGGCAGCGCCACGAATGCACAGTCCAGCTTCCCGTTGCGCACCTGCTCTACAAGCTGTGCTGACGGGCCTGTACTGACCTCCAGTCTGGTTGCCTGATTGGCCCGGTTGAAGGACGCCAGCGGCGCCGCGATCCGGCTTGCCGCCGTGGACTCCATGCTACCGATGCGCAGTGTCCCGCCACTGCTACCTCCACCGACGACATGCCGGGCCTCATCCGCCAGCGCGAGCAAGCGTTGCGCATACTCCAGGAAGCGCTGTCCCGCGGTGGATAGCGTGATGCGCTTACCGGTTCGAATGAAGAGTTCCGCTCCCAACTCCGCCTCGAGATGCTGTATACGCGTGGTAACGTTGGAAGGCACGCGCCCAAGCCTGGATGCTGCCCGCGTAACGCTCAGCTCAGCGGCAACCACATCGAATATCTTCAGGGTTTCCAGATCCACATCATTCACTTTTTGATAATAATTATTGCAGTATATACTCAAAATATGAATGATTGATACCCATTATTCTTCACTAGGGCCTGTTGACACTAACGGAGTTGGCCCTGTTGTGACAGAAAAGGTGCCAATCGAGGCAAGAGGAGCGCGGTTTGGTTGTTCCAAATGAGCGACGAGCAACGAAGAGTGGCGCCTTTTCCGGCACAACCCGAAGGGCAGCCCCTGGTTTCGCGCCCTGCCGCGTTAGAAATTGCTTATGTGGAACCGCCACACAGCGCAATTCCTGCCTTGCAGGCAACAAAACCAGTGGCAGCAGGGCTATCTCAGTTAGTGTCAACAGGCCCTAGATGCCCCGACCCTTCAGTGGAGTCATTTGATAATGAGCAGCTCAAACCCACTTTCAACTCGACTGCTTATTCATCCCATTATTCAGGCACCGATGGCCGGTGTCGCAACGCCCGAGCTGGCCGCTGCGGTGTCGAATGCAGGAGGTTTGGGCTCGCTGGGCATTGGCGCGAGCAGCCTGCCCGAGGCCAGGCAGATGATCGAACAGACGCGCGCACTGACGACACGCCCCTTCAACGTCAACGTCTTCTGCCACTAACCTGCTTTGCGGGATGCAAGGCGGGAAGCAGCCTGGCTCGAGCACCTGAAGCCGCTATTCCTGGAATGCGGAGTCGACTTGCCGGCTTCGCTGGACGAAATCTACCGCAGCTTCATCGACAATGATGAAGCATTCGAGATGCTGCTAGAGACTCGACCCGCCGTGGTCAGTTTTCACTTTGGACTACCGGCCGCGGAGTGGATAGGTGCCCTGCGGGATGCCGGCATCTATACACTGGCGACGGCTACCAGTCTCGAGGAAGCGGGGCAAATTCAGGAGCGGGGCATTGATGCGATCGTTGCACAGGGCATTGAGGCGGGCGGGCACCGCGGTATCTTCGATCCCGATTCTGTCGATGAACAACTGAGTACATCCGTACTCGTTCGGTTGCTGGTCAAGAATTTCGACCTGCCGATCATTGCTGCCGGGGGTATCATGGATGGTCAGGGGATCAGCGCAGCCTTGAAACTGGGCGCAGCCGCTGCCCAGCTGGGAACCGCCTTCATACTGTGCCCCGAGTCCGCCGCCAATCAGGGCTATCGAACAGACCTCAAGAGTGAGCGCGCTGCTGTAACCCGCTTGACCTCAACGCTTTCGGGACGACCGGCAAGGGGCATCCGCAACCGATTCATCGACCATGCTGAGCTGGCGACAGCAGTAAAACCGATCGCCTATCCGGTGGCCTATGATGCGGCGAAACAGCTGAACGCAGCGGCTACCAAATTGGGAAATCATGAGTTTGCAGCGCACTGGGCGGGCCAGGGGGCTCCGATGGCACGTGAACTGCCAGCGGCACAGCTAGTTGCAACCCTGGTAAGGGAGATGTCGGTTTAAGGAATTTCTGATTAATTCGGGAGTGTCTTGCTTCGGGGAATTTTCTGTACTCACGTTTTTCCAACAATGATTTCCACTTACCATCCATAGGTGAGGCGACGTAGATTTAATAGAGTTATAAGTTTACGCCGCCTGCCCCACTGCTACCGATAGTCCTTGAAAGAGGTTTTCACTCCCACTCAATAGTGACGTTGTTTGAAAGCGTTGCTACACTAGCAGGCTGTTGAAATTCGCAGAATTTCGACGCCTGGTACCGGAATATTGATGTTCCGGCAAAATCAACGACGCCTAAGTCGTTGGTTTTGGGAGAAAAGTGAAAATCACATTTTTCGATTTTCGTGTTTTGAAACAGGCAGGATGCCTTTTTCAACCACCTGCTAGGCATTGCGAGCAGCAAAACAGAGTTTACAAGTTTTCTGCCTCATCTGCTCAACCATCATTTCCTAAAATTCCTAATAGATTCAATAGGTTAACATCAGAGCAACTTGCAAACATTACAAGTGCTATTGCCCTACTCCAAACGTGCCTTTTTCTACTATCTCAATGTCCGCTTGTGCTTTGTTGAGCAAGTTTTGCATTACAACGCAATTTACTTAAATTCTACGGTGTCAAAAGACTTAGCTACAACTGAGGTTCCATAACTGGATAGATGGTTAGTGTCTGAAAAATACGATCCTTTCAAATCGCCAAAATAACAAAACTCTTCGTCGCATAAATTTTCGTAAGCCTTTATGTATCTCTTCCCAAGTCGAGCCTCAAGAGCTTTATTAATTATGCTAATTTCGGATATGAAGTGCTCAAATTTAATTTTAGAGCCCTGCTCGTATTCTATTTCAGACATCTGATTGAATTTAAGCATGCGACTGTAGTCGGAGGCATGTTGAAATTGCGGTATTGGTATAGGGGAAACCACAAAAACTTTAATCCCCATCCTCTCGTATGAATCAACCTGTTTAAGCAAGTCGTCTAACATGTCTCTTCTTGTAGACGATCCATCGCTCGAATAATAACTCTCCGAATACTGGGGTAGCCTGATTTCTCCGGACAGTCCCGATTGTTACCATAGGCAATTGGGAGTATGTAATGACTATGAGAAAGACTTATTCAATAGAGTTTCGTTCAGAGGCCGTAAAGCTGGTCCTTGAGCAGGGCTTGACGCAGGCG
>NZ_JBFLAB010000019.1:0-79553 GCF_040742695.1 Microbulbifer discodermiae
GTCGGGGGCTGTAACTTGATAAAGTATCCTCCGCACTGGGCTGCATGTTCTTTAAGTGATTGATGTTACTGGGGTTGTAGTGAATCTTGTAGCGGATTTGCGTTGGGCCGTTTTTATTACAACTACTTTAGGGATTATGATCCGGAGACGGGCAGGTATCTCACCAGTGATCCGATTGGCCTCGCTGGAGGCATTAATACCTACAGTTACGCT
Organism: Microbulbifer discodermiae; assembly: GCF_040742695.1. Taxonomy (NCBI): domain Bacteria; kingdom Pseudomonadati; phylum Pseudomonadota; class Gammaproteobacteria; order Cellvibrionales; family Microbulbiferaceae; genus Microbulbifer; species Microbulbifer discodermiae. Next base: position 214 of record NZ_JBFLAB010000019.1, read on the forward strand.
CTAACAGGTTGTTGAAAAAGGCATCCTACCTTTTTCAAAACACGAAAAGCGAAAAATGTGATTTTCACTTTTCTCTCAAAATCAACGACTTAGGCGTCGCCGATTTTGCCGGAACATCCATATTCCGGTAGCAGGCGCCGAAATTCTTAGAATTTCAACAGCCTGCTAAATAATCCGATCATATTTTATGATCCTTATGGACTATGGGTCCCACCCTCTATACCTCAACCTGCTTATGATTTCCTAACTGGTGTCGCAGACGCAGCTTCGCTTGGTCTTGGGCCTTTAGCTAGAAATGGGCTTGGGATTGATGGGGGCGTAAATAGGTGCTCAAAAGCTTATGCTGCTGGCACTTGGGCATCTTTGGTTCTTGGGGCGGGAAGGTTGGCATATGCGGGCATAGCAAAAGCCGGTTCCGCTATGGCTGCAAATGGTGCCGGTGCTATGGCATTCAGAAATGGGCTTAAACGAACTATGCGCGGCCCATTGGCAGGCTCCAACTATAAAATCAAATCTTATGATGATTTGTTTGCGTATTATGGTTCAGATGATGCAATTAAAGCCGCTTCTGGAAGAACAAATAGAGGCTTTAATGCCACAGGGGCCAACCTAGCAATAGGCGGTTCTGTGGGTGCAGCTAATGATTGCGATTGCCAACAATGAAGAGAATAAAATATTTGCTGATTTGGGCTGCGATTACTTTTGTAGTAGGAGCAATTGGAAGCTATATTTTTAATTTAAATTTCTGGGTTTCATCATCAATTATTGGGTTTGCGTTAATTATTAACGGTCTTATTGCTGAGTGGGAAGATCGTAACTTGTAGGTAAGCGCTCAGCCAATCCCACCCAGGAAGATCGATTGGGTGGGCGGCCGAGGGCGTAGGGGTCTCCCACTAGGCTTTTAGTCAAGTTCCGGCACAAAAAAATTCTCCCGATGGCACGGGAATCCTTGAGTTTGAGTGTAGAGCACCACGCTATTTTAGATGCAGAGCGCCACGCTACGATCGTAGTTTGTGCCAAATTAACGAGCGTAGGATTTCAAAATTTTTCGCTTGTTTTCCCACTTTTGATCGTAGCGTAGCGATGCTTTTGCCAAATTTCTACCGTAGTCTTTCTCAGGTTTCATCATTGTTTTTACCAGCCTCCTATCGTAGGATTCCCCAATCTGTATCGGGGCTACGACAGAATCGGTTGCTTGCGAGGTGGGTATCGAGTTTGTGGGCTGGTGATCGGTGCGATGATATTGGCAGCCAGCTCAAAAAAAACCGGATACAAAGGCGGAGCCTTTCGGCCCCTAGTTGATTATTGAGGCTGGCGGATATTCGGCTTAAAATGGAATCTGATCGTCAAAGTCAAACCCGAGTTGTTCTTCACCGCTGTAGAGCGCCACTAAAGGCGTAGGGGTCAAGTCTTGACATTACAGTTTTAGCACGAAAACCCACTAAAGCCCCAAGGGAAAAGGGGACGCTTTTTTTCTCCCGACCCCATAACCAAAGCCCCGGCAGGGACAAGCTGCCGGGGCTTTATTGTTCTGGAAGACTCACCCCTTGCCGCTTTCCTGCTCGGGTTGATCCACGGTCAACACCAGACAGCCTTGCATCACCCGCACGCGCACGGGGGTTTATATGTTGAATCCGGCGGCGAGCCAGTGGCCGCCCATCCGCAACCAGGGTGTTTGCTTCGCGGGTCGCTGGGGCCAGTGGCCCGGATACTCGTAAAACTGGGAGCCGACCGTCAGTCGGCGTTCGGTGGGAATTATAGGCCGTAACCTTCTCTGCAAAATCACGTCCATCAGCACGCGCAAAATGCGTATTCACAGCAGACCCTCCTACTCCCGCATGGACGTGGCCTGCAGGGTGCGCCTTACTGGCGAAGTCAAAGCAAAGCCTGAGGTTGCACCGAATTAATCAGGGGTTCCCTGTCTGTAATCACCACTTCCCGATCATATTCACAAACACCCCCTGGCTGTCGTAATCCAGCTGGGTGAGGTCATCGGAGAAGTCGGTAAAGTTATAGCCAATCCCCAGTTTCAATTGCTCCCCCAGGTGCCGGTACAAACCGACAAGGGCACCGCTTCGGCTGTCCTGGGCATCGGGCAGGTCCAGCAGGCGGGCTTCGATCAGCAGATCCCAGCGGTTCACGAAGTGCCAGTCGGCGCGCAGCACATACAGGCTGGCGCGGCTGTCGAAGAACTCCGGGTCCTGCCTGTCGAGACTGAGCTGGCCGAGGCGGTAGGCGTACTTGCCCCCCAGGGTCCAGCGGCGGGTGAGATCGTAGCTGGCGTCCACGGAGAAAATATGGCTTTTCTGGATAAACTCCGCGGAGGTGTTCTGCACCGTGACCTGGTCCCGGGTCGGCACATTGTAGAAGTAGGTGTACTTCATCAGGGTGTTGAGGCGGTCGTGATGCACCGGGCGGTAGGCGTAGCCCATCACCGCTTCGGTAAACCTGCCATCGTAGAACTCCCCCTGGGAACTGCGGCTGTCGGAGTAATTGAGTTTGCCCACTAGGCGCCAGTCGGGATTGAGCTGGTAGCTGAGGGTGTTTTTCAACAGCCAAGTGTCCCGCTGGGATTCCGTCACGGTGGTTTCATCCAGTGCGGTTTCCATGGCGTCGGTGCGGTACTCCACTGCGGCGGCGAGGCGAACTGTCTCCAGGCTGTAGCCCATATTGAAGCCCAGTGCGTTGCGCTGGGTTTTGGCACCGGTGCGCGGATCTTCCAGGGTACCCGCCTCCAGGGTGGTGCCGTAGGTCCAGCGGTCGCTGGGGGCCAGATCCATCCCCAGGGCATGGGTCAGGCCGGTGGATACATCGCCGTGGCTGTAGCGCTCTTCGCCGTAAATGCTGAGGCTGTCGGAGTAGCGGCTGCGGAAGCCGGTACTCATATTACCCTTGCGCGCCCGCACGCCGGTATCACTGCGCTCGTTATCCAGGGTGTAATTCAGGTAGAGGCTGGTCCTGTCACTGACCAGAAAATCGGACCCCAGGCGTGCCGCCATGCCGGTATCGCCGCCGGAAATCTCGCTGTCCAGGGCCAGGCGTTCGCTGACCCGGTAGGCGCCGCCGACGCCGATGCGATTGTTGTCCTCGCGGCTGCCGGTTACTTCCAGGGTGTTTTGCACAAAGCCGAAAGCGCTCCAGTCTTCTCCGGAATCGTAGCGCGCCTCCACCGCCATATCGGTGCGCTCCCCCTGGGTCTGGGTGGCGGGAACCGCGGTGGAGAAGTCCTCGCGGCGGTCCCTGCGCACCCCGGAGCTGAGGCGCCAGCGGTCGTTGAGGCGGTAGCCCAGAGCCAGGTCCAGGGCACGGGTTTGCAACCCGAACTCCTCTTCCCTGCTGTCGGCCTTGAGGCCCAGGTCCAGGCGTTCGCCCAGGGGCAGATTGACACCGGCCCCGTACTGCAGTGTGTCGCCCTGTACAAACTGGCCGGGGCCGGAGAAGCCGGCTTGGCGCTCCTGGTGATAGAAGTTGGCGGAACCGGGCAGGCTTTCGAACAGGTCGCCCAGTTGCAGGCTGCCCTCCAGTTTGGTCGCGCCCGCACCGGCTTCGGGATCGAAGGTCTGCCCGTTGTCAAAGCTGAAACCACCGTCCAGGGAACTGGTACTGTCCAGGTTGCCCCCTGTGCTGTCCGCCACTTCGACTTTCAGCCAGCTGCCGGCGCTTTTGCGCAGGGTGAGATCGAATCCCTGCAGGGCACTCTCGTTGCCCTCTTCGTCCTGCCGGGTGCCACTGATACCCAGTTTGACGCTGTCCCCCAACCAGTAGTGGGCGCGGCCACCAAAGGCCAGGGTATCGATTTCCTCGAAACCGGGGGTGTATTCGTAGCGGGCCACCAGGTACTGGGGGTTGCCGTTGTAGGAGCCGTCCTGGATCAGCAGGTTGTCGTTGGCGAGGGCGGACAGGGGCTTGTTCAGCAGCACCCGCCCCTGGAGGTAGTCGATATCGTAATCGATCACCGGGGAGAGGTTTTTCACCCCCAGCACCAGGTCGGAATCCTTGTCCCGCACTTCGATACGCAGCCGCTCGGAGCCGCTCAGAATATCCTGGTGGCGGAGGAAATACAGGGAACCGCCGGTGCCGCGATATTCGTCGCGGCCGGCGACGGTACCGGGCTCGGCGCCAAAGGCATCCACCTGCAAGCGCTTTTCCCCAAAGCTGGTCACATCGTCGCTTTCAAAATGGCCGTTGGCACCATAGAGGGCGCGGTCGATCTGTGCCAGTTCGTTGTCGGCATAGGTGGCCTTGAAGTTGCCCCAGAGGCCATAGTCATCGTACTTGGACAGTTTCAGATAAAATTTGCCGGAGGTGGGCGCGTCCTCCACCACGGTGGCATCGTCGCCGAAAGTGGGGTAGTAGAGATCGCTGTCCAGGCGGCGAAACAGCGCATCGGGGGATTTTTCCATAAAGTTGGAAAACAGGTCGTCCACCGGCCCTTCTTCGGTATCGGCACTGGCGGAGAGACGCCAGCCTTCGCCGAAACCGCCGCTGGTGTAAAACGCCAGGCGCCCGTCATAGCTGACGGCATTGTCATAGTGGGTTTCATCGCCGGTGACCAGTGCCGCCGGGCCATTGGTTTTGTCATAGCCGATGGTGAGGTCGGCAATCCCCACGGTAAACCAGTCACTGCGGGCAAATTCCAGATCGCGCAAGAACAGTTCGCCATTGCCGCCCCCATCCAGAACCGCCACTTCCACCGTGTGGGTACCCGGCGCGAATATCTGTTCGGCAACAAACTCCCCCCGCGGATTGACCGGCACCGGGTTGCCCGCCAGCCAGACACTGTGGCCCGGTGGCACTTGGGCGCCGTTGACCAGCACGCTGTTGCCGTCCAGGGGGATATTGCGCCGGGCGAGGCGGTTTTCGCCGTAGCCCACCAGCAGTTCCCGGCCCACATCCACCGCCTCTGCGGGGGCTTCGATGGTGTCCACCAGCCACAGTGTCTGTGCATCGGTTTCGTCGTAGCGGCCCTGTTGGTCGTACACCCGCAGCAGGTAGTGCAGTTTTTTCAGCGGTGCCTGAAAAGCGCTGAACTCCGCCTGCCAGGCCCCGCGTCCATTGCTGTCCAGGGGCACCACGGCGACAGGGGTATCGCGGGGGGACTGGTCCGCCTCGAACAGGCGCACTTCGGCCCGCTCGATAAAGGACGGATAGTTGGTATAGCTGCGGAACTGGACCCGGTTATCCGCCATTTCGGTATCCGGATTGTCCGCGTAGCGGATGCTGTTGGGCCAGGCGGTGACATTGAGGCGCGGCTGCATGGTCTTGTTGTCGAAACGGAACTGGATATTGGCATGGTCCAGGGCCACGTCGGTACAGCGCTGCAGGTCGGCGGAGTTTTTGTAGGGGTCATATTCCGGGCTGCCATCCACGGTGATGCGCATCAGGTTGAGGGCATAGGGATTGTTGGCCAGGGCCTCGCGGTTGATGCGCTCTATTGCCAGGCGGTCGCTGTCGGCCAGCACGGCCAGCTCATCGTAGAGCACCTGTACTTCCACCCGCGCGTCGTCCAGTTGTACAAAGCCGTCGCGCACCACATCGTCGGACTGCACATAGCCGCGCCCGTCGAAGGTCACCTGGGTGTCGTCCAGCCCCAGCTGTTGCTGTACCCGGGCCATGGCGCGGCGGGCGCGGGCGCGGGACAGGCCGACATCATCGCCATACACCATGGCCTCGCGACGCTCCATGCGCTGGTTGTCGCTGTAACCGATAAAGCTCAGGCGCACATTGGCTTTGCCGGCCACCTCGGCCATGACACTGCGCATCCGCTGCAACTGGGTTGCGGTAATCTCCGGGTCGCCATCACGAAAGCGGATAGGTGGCAGTGGCCCGGAGGGGGATTCGTGGGCGATGGTGATGGTTTCCGCGGCCGCCGCTTCGGGGCAGGCCTGCACGCCGTCGGTCTGAATCTCCAGGGGGTCGTCGTACCAGAATTCCACTGCCACACGGCGATTGAGGGCGCGCCCCTTGGGGGTGTCGTTGGCGGCGATGGGCTGGCTGGCGCCCTTGCCGCTGTAGGTGACGGCACTATCGGGCAATCCCAGGCTGTCGCGCACCGCCAGAGCCACCCGGCGAGCCTCCGCCAGCGACAGCGCCGCGGCGTCCCGGTAGCGCTGCGCAGGACCCTCCGGCAGTGGAGCCCCGTCCGTATGGCCGACAAAGTGCATCACCAGGTTGTGCTTGTCCGCCAGGTTGGCGCGCACCTCGCGCAGGCGGCGCACAAAGCCGTCGGGCAGGTCCACCTGCCCCGGCGCCAGGCGCAGGGGGGTCAGCAAGTTTTTCAAGCGCGCGCGCTGCTCGCTGCCGGCGGTGTAACTGAGCCTGCACACGGTTTCCTGGCGGCACACCTGGACGCGGTTCAATGCCAGCGCCTGGGCGCGGGCGCGTTCGGCCATGGCTTCCTCGTCCAGGGCGTCATAGGTGGCCAGCACCTGGACGCGGCGGTTCAGTTGCCGCCCCGCGGTGGTGATGTTATCGGCGATCGGCTCCTTATCACCGCGGCCTTCAACCGCAATCCTCTGGCCGGGCAGTGCCAGGGCGCGCTGGAAAAAGTCCGCCACAAAGCGAGCGCGGGCCAGGGTCAATGCCTCCTTGCTCCGGTATTCCGCCACCAGTGCCGGATCCAGGGGGTCGGCGTCCGTGTGGCCGATAAAGTGCAGCTTGAAGTTGGGCTGTGGACCCAGCTCGCGCAGTTTTTCCCGCAGTGATGCCACGGCACCGTCGGCAAGCCTGTCCTCAACCCCGGTAAAGGTCAGCGGCTGGATAAAGTCCTCCACCACGACGGGGTCGGCGGCGGCAATAAAGCTGGTGGCATCCTGCAGCCACTGGTGCTCGGGGGCGCGCAGCAACATGCCTTCGGTGTTGCTGCCGATGGGTTTTTCCTCGAATGCGGCCTCTGGCTCCTCCACCTCCGGCGCCAGGCCGGGAATTTTCTGCCACAACTGCCACCAGCTGGACTCCTCCGGCTGGGATTGCGCGTCCGCGGCGCGGCCCTGAGCCGGCAGGGACAGGGCCAGGGCGAGGGCGACAGCACTGGCGAGACAGTGGTGTGGACCCCTGCGGACGCAGGCTTTGAGGCCACTGAACACCCCGGATCTGGCGGTTTTATTACCTATTGCAGAGGACATCACTGCAACCCCCCCTTACCGGGCGGCGCGCCGCGCCGCCAGAAGACTTCAGTTTCAATCGTCAGTTCGTAGTCCCTATCCGCGCGCGCCCAGTCATCGGCAATCTCCGCCTTGATGGCCTGCAAACGCGCTTCCACCAGGTCCGGGGCCTCATTTTCCGCCAGGTAGGACAGGCGCAATACGGAGGGGGCCTCGCCGAGTTTTTCCAGCAGCAGGTCGATACGGGACCGCCACTGGGGGCGCAAGCCGGTGCTGTCCGGCTCGAACACCGCCTCGGCCATATCCAGGCGCACCACCCGGTGCAGGCTGGCACCGAAGTTAAACTTCACCATCTTGCCCCGGGTGGCCCGCATCACCCGCGGGTTTTCCGTGGTGAGGCGATAGCCGCTGGGCAGGCTGCGGTCGTCGAGCTTGAGCACGAAATTGGAGCCGCGGTCGGCATTGGGCACCACCGCGCAGGTGATGTGAAAACGCCCGTGGGCATCGGCGGTGGCATTGAGGCCGGTAGCACTCACCACCCGCGCGCCGGCCAGGCCGCCCTCGCCGGCATCCTGGTAGCCGTTCCTGTTTTTATCGTCGAATACCTTGCCGATCACGTCGGTGCAGTCGAAGGTGGGGTCCGGCACCACGCGCACCGTGGCGGAGGCCTCGCCGGAGGCAAGCTGCCCGGAGAGCTGGTTGAACAGGCGCGCGCGGTTGATATATTTGCCTTCCCCCACACCGGAGCCCACCACCAGCAGCAGTTTCAGTTCGCGGGTCTGCTCGGCCTCCACGCGCAGGTCCGGCCAGATCAGCTGCAGGCCGTTCATCACCGGCTCCACCGGCTCGCCGTCCAGGCGCGCCGAGCCGGCCACATACTTGAAGCCGGCGGGGAAGAAATCCACCAGCTGCAGGTCGGTGAGCGGTATCGACAGGGTGTTGCCGAAGGTAATGGTGTAGGGCACCAGCTGGCTGCGGGTCACGTTCAGCAGTGCGGCGGTTTTGGTAATGGAGAGCGCGCCCTCCAGTTGGGGGTCCATGGGAATATGGTTGTTGAACAATTGGCTCTCCCCCGGAATCCGGTCGTCGTCCAGGGTCAGGCGCAGGTAGTAATCGGTGGCCGCATCGCGGGCCGCCACATCCAGCGGTGGAAGCTGGGCGGACAGCTGCACCTCGCAGTGATCCGTGGTGCCCGGTATCCGGTCGGCGCTGCTGCCGAGACAGGCGCCCACGTCGAAACCGGCCGTTTCGCCATGGGTCTGCGCGGGGATGATCAGGGATTCGCCACCCACATAGTTGTCATCGGCCATGTTCACCCGGATCAGGTAATCCGTCCGCGCCGGACAGGCGGCATCGCTGAAGTTGATGTCGAATTTGTAGTAGCCGCCCGCGCGGGTCACCTGGCCCTGCTGCCTGTCGTCGTCGAAACAGCGATCCGGCAGCGCCTGGCCGGAACTGGCGCGCAGCAGGGTCAGGGTGGCGCCGGCGATGGGCTGGCGCAGCACCGAGTTGTAGATCACACCATTGGGGGTGATGGGCAGGTTGAGGTTTTGCGGATTGGCGCCGGACCCGGCCACTATATCGCCAATGCGCTGCGGGCCATTGGTGAAGTTGGAACTGGTATTGCCCAGGGAGGCGGTGTTCTCCCCGGCATCCGGGGCCCGGTAGCGTATCTCATAGCTGGGACCGGCGGCGCCGTTGGGCGCCAGCCCGCGAAACTGGAAATAACCGCTGTCATCGCTCTGCACCGTCTCCAGCAGGGCGTCATTGAAATAGAGATCCACACTCCAGTTCAACAGCAGGCGCTCGTCCGCATCCGCTCGACTATTGAAATTCACGTCGTGCCACAGGTAGCCGGCCAGGTTGGCGATACCTGGGGTGCCGCCCACATCGATGGCGACACTGGCCCGGTTGCTGGAGGCGGGATTGTTCCACTGCACCTCGGCGGTGTTGAGCACCCGGTAGCCGATGGCCAGGCTGTCCGAGAGCCTGGCCTGAAAGCGCAGGCTGGCACTTTGGCCCGGGGGAAGGTCGCCATAAACCGCGGCGTAATCCGCACTGATCACCGTGCCACTCACACTGATGCCGTCAACCCGGCCGTTGAGCGTGGCGGAATTTACAACGTAGCTGAGAACGCCGTCGCCGGCAGTGGCCAGGTCGTCGCTGATGCGCACCCGGGTCGCCGGCACGGCACCGATATTGGCAATGGTCACCAGGTATTCCAGGTCCGCGCCGGCCTCGGCGGCACCGCCGCCCACCACCGTCACTTCCTTGACGATGGACAGCAGCTGCGCATCGCCCACCACCACCTGGGTGGGCTGGGCGCCATTGGCGGGGTTGCCGTCCGCATCGGTGAGGGTCAAAGGCGGTTCCGCTGCAGTGACGCTGCCCTGGTTGCTGATCACGGTACCGATGGCGGTGCCGCTATCGACCGTCACCTCGAAGGTCACTGTGGCGCTGCGGGCGGCAGTGATCACGCCGCCGTCCGCCGCTGGCAGTGGCGGCGTCAGGTCGGCGGAGGAAACCGGCAGCCCGGATTCCAGCGGTGCGCCGCCGCTGTCGGCCACGGCGATACCGTTGAGGCGGGTACTGCCGGCTACATAAGTGGTATTGGCGGGCACCTGGTCCACAAGTGCCACCCGGGTCGCATCCACGCCGCCCTGGTTGTGAATGGCAATGGTGTAGCGGAGTACGTCGCCGGGGTCCACTATCCCGGGGGACAGGTTGTCCACGGCAATGGCCACGGTCTTGTGGGCGACCAGCAATGGCACATCGCCCACAATATCGATGGTAGGGTCATTGGGCACACTGGTGTCGGGGTCGTCGGAGGGCACTTCCGCGAAGGGACCGCTGCCCGCGCCTTCGCCATTCAAAAAACCCTGGTTGGAGATAATGGTGCCGTCGCTGACGTCGTTGATGGTGACATCGAAGGTAATCACCGCCGCCGTCGCGCCACTGGCCGCGGCGAGGATAACGCCGGCTGCCTCGCCGGCGGTGTTGATCTGCAGGCCGGCGACGAGGGGCGAAGCGCCCCCAACATCCGCAAGCGCTGTGCCGTTCATGCTGGTGGAGCCGGCGACATAGGTGGTGTTGGCGGGCACCTGGTCACGCAGCAGCGCATCGACACTGTTTTCGTTGCCGGTATTTTCCACCCGCAGGGTGTAGCGCAGGGTATCCCCCACCATCAGCAGGTCCGGGTCGCCGGTTAAGTCCGCCGAGGTTTTGTGCACCAGCAGCAGCGACCCCGACTCGATCACCACCCGGGTGGGGTCTTCATCCCCGGCCAGGTCGGGGTCGTCGACGCCGTTGATATTGGGGTCGTCACTGTCCCGCAGCAACTGGCCGGGCAGCTGCACCTGGGCCTGGTTGAGCACCTGGGTGCCACTGTCGATCACATCCGCCAGGGTTACCTGGTAGACCAGTTGGAGGCTGTCACCGGCGCTGCCCGCCGCCGCCAGGTCCAGGCTGTTCACCTGCAGCAGGCCGCTGCCACGGGTACCACCGGTGGCACTGGTGCCGCTGCTGTCAGCGCCCGCCGGCACCGAGATCAGTTGCAGTGAACCCGAACGGAACAGGGGCAGGCTATTGAGACGGCCGAGGTCGTCGCTGATTGCAATACCGCTGACCGCGGCCCCGCTGAGGTTGGCGAGGGTGAGTGTATAGCGCAAAACCTCCGCGGGGCTGGCCAGGTTGGCCGGATTGTCCCCGCGGGTAATATTTTCCACCGTTTTATAGAAGGTCACCCTGGGCACCGAGGCGCTGACCGTAAAGGCATCCTCATGGTCGAGGACGCCGGGGGTGCCATCGGTGGGTGCCGGGCGCGTGTACTGGCGCACTTCCGGCATGGTGCTGTCCCAGCTGTGCCAGCCTGTCACACCGGCTATGTTGGTCAGGGTATCGCCGTCGCGGGTATCCGCATCCAGATAGGCGTCGTAGCGCAGCAGCAGGTGGTGGTCCGCGGCCAGCATCGCCGCTGCCCCCCGGGTGGTCAGGCTGAGGGTGCAGCTGGCCGGGTCGAAGGCGACATCAAAATCGGTGCCCTCGGCCAGTGTGGCAATCCCATTGCCCGCGCCGTCGGTAATCTGCGCGGCAAAGTTATCCGGCGGGGTCGCGCACATGCCGCCGGGACTGTTGTCCGGCAGCCTGTCGGACACGCGCATATCCCAGGCGGGACCTGTGCCGATATTGTGCAGGTCCAGGGTAAAGCGGCCCGGCAGGCCCGACTGCACGCTGGCGGGCCCGCTTTTGGTGAGGGTAATCGCGGTGGGCTCCACCACCCTCATGGCCGGGGTGGTGTTTCCGGCACCGGTGCCCTGCCCCGCGGCCGGGTTGTCATTGTCGTAGTTGTAGCGGTAACTGGCGCTGTTGGTGAAGGTGAGGCCGTCCAGGTTGGGCGGATTGCTGTCCCGCAGGCGCAGGGTCACATCCATCACCACCTGCTGCCCCGCCGGCACATCGATACCGTCGCCGGTATCGGCAATTACCAGTGCTGTGGCCGATCCGGTGTTTTGCGGCGTAAACGGGTTGCCGCCGGACACCCTTGCGGCGCCGACAAATTCCAGTTCCGCGGCAGAGGCGCCCAGGTCCATAAGTAGGCTGACATCGTGCAGGGCAGTGGGCTGCGGGGTTTCCGGAATGGTGATGCGGTAATTGAACGGTTCGCCGATAGCCGCGCTGGACTGGGTGTTGGCAATCGACAGCGGCGCCGCATTGGGGGTATTGAACCGCACACTGACCGGCGCGGTGGGGCCATAGTCCTCGCGCATGGCCTGGCTTACCGCAGTGGCGTCCAAAGACGGCAGGTTGTCGTCGTCCAGGGAGTAATAGACCTCCACGAAAGCGGCGTTTTGCAGATTGAGGCCCGCCCCCAGGTTGGCATCCGCCTGCACCCGATACACCATCTGCAGTACCTGGCCCGGTTGAATGGCGTAGCCGGTGCCGGCGGAGAAATCCCACACCGCCGCGCCGGTGGCGCTGTCGAAACCGGGGGCGAGCAGCGGGGCCGCGGCGCCATTGACCAGAATGGACTGCACATCGATACCGCCCTGGCGCAGGCCGGCGGGGATACTATCCCGGAACACCGGATCGTAGGCCGGCGCCGAGCCGTTGTTGGTCAGGGTAACGGTGTAATCGATGCTGTCCCCCACGGCGAGGGTGCTGCCGTCCGCGGGGCTGGAGCTGATGCCCACCACCAGTTCCGGCTGGCGCAGGTCCAGGCTGTCACTGTCGGCGCGGGTCTCAGTGCCGGTGGCGGTGCCGAAGCTGAACTGCACCCGATTGGTCAGGGGGGTACTGTCGGCGGGCCAGGGATGCACATCCCGGTTCAGCACCCGCGCCCGGTAGCGCAGTACAAACACATCGTTGGCGGCATTGTTGTCACCGCTGTTGCGCAGGTCCGGGATGGACCAGCGCAGGGTGGTGGGCCCAGTGGCGGGGTCGCCGCTCTGGACGGGCTCGGCGATATCGCCGTGCACAAAGGGCGCTGTGGCGGCGAAGGGGGCTGTGGTCACGCCGTTGACGGCGAGTGTGCCCTCGAACACCATGCCCCGGGGCAGAGTATCCACAATGGCCGCCCCGGGGGCGCTGCCTTCCGGCAGCGACAGGCGCAGCTCATAGTCCACCAGGTCGCCTACACGCAACTGGGCATCGCCGCTGCCGTAGCTGTCATCGATACGGGTTTTGCTCAATGCGCTGTTATTGGCGGCGGTGAGCTGTGCGGCAATATTTTCCAGCACATAGTCGTTCAGGCCGCCGACACCGTCGGCGCCGTCGCGCTCATAGGGGCTGCTGTTGTCTTCATTCAGGCTGGTCCACTCGATACGGCTCGCAGCGGACAGGGAAGCTGAGGCCAGTACGCTGTCCAGCACCACCACGTCGAACACCAGCTGGCTGCTGCCGCCGGCGGCGATATCCAGGTCGCTGTTGCTGCGGTTCCACGCCAGTGACTGCGCCGCGGCGACACCATCCCCGCTGAGGATGGGATCGGCCTGGGGGGCACCACCAAAGGCGGCACTGCCCGGCACAAAGGCGAGACCCAGGGCCAGCTGTTGGCGGATGGAAAGGTCATAGGCATCGGCATTCTGTGGATCGCCGGCGGCGGCGATATCGAGGGTAAAGCGCAGAATATCGCCCGCATCCGGGTCGCTGCCGGGACTGGTCTGGTTGACAACTGTTGCCGTTGCGGACAACTCCGGTTCCACAATGGTGAGAGTGGGCGCAGTGCCACTGCCGCCGGCCTGTGGCGCTCCCCCTCTGCTGACGGCATAGGTATAGGCGGCCCGGTTGCCGACACTGTAGCCCGCCTGGGCGGTGGCGTTATTGGCGACCCGGGCGCGCAGTTCGAACACAGCCACTGTGCCGGCGGGAATCAGTTCCAGGCCCAGGGCGATATTGTTGCCGCTGCTGTTATCCGTAAAGGCAAGGCCGTTGATCTCCCGCAGCTGCACCAGTTCCAGGGCGGGGTCGAGGGCATCGGTTATGTCCACATCGTAAATGGCCGCCGTGGTGGCACTGCCGGGCACCTGGATGCGGTACACCACCTCCTCCCCCACTGCGGCGGTAGCGGCAGTCTGCAAGGTTTTCTGCGGCACGGTAACCGCAGTGGCCACAGTGCCCATGGGGTAAGGCGTACCGAGGGGAACCGGTGCATACCGCTCGCCAGTGTTAGCCGGCAGTGACCAGAATTCGTCGACGGCAAAGGTGTTTATCCAGTTTTCGCCGCCGCCGATATCGGTGTAAAAACCGATCTCGTAATCAATATCCAGGCAGCTCCCCGGCGCGACGGGCGCCTGGAAGCTGAACCCCATAGCGTCGCCGCGACTGGCCGGCGGGGTATAGGTGTAGTCGCTGCCCTGGGTCAGCAATGTGCCGCCGGCAGTGACCTGCAGATTGGCGATGGAACCTTCGTCCATCTGGGTGGCCAGGTCGTCGGTGAGGGATAGGTTGTAGGCCGGCGCCAACCCGGAGTTGCAGGCGTGCAGGGTAAACCGCATCAGGTCGTTGGCCGGGTCCACATTCAGGTGGGCGTTGGGCCAGGTGGCATCGGTTTTGGTCAGGGCGTCGATCAGCGGCTGTAATACCGTGATAGTGGCACTGTCCTGCAGACTGGCGGCGGCACCGGAGTAATTGAGTACGGCGGTATTGGTCAAAGTCGCGCTGGGCGCGGCGATACCGGCACCCACCACCACTTCGGCGGTGTACTCGAGCACAAAGGGATTGCTGTTGCCAAAATCGCTGCGGATATCCCCCAGGTTCCAGCTGAGGGTACCGGTGGCCCCCGCGGTGGGAAGCGCGATGGCGGAATAGGTAAAGCCATTCAGGTTGGCATCGTAGGGGGCGCTGGTATCGCCATTGACACTGACAATGGCATCGAACGCCAGCCCCGCCGGCAGCGCATCGCTCACGGTGACCGCCGGCGTGGTGCCCGGCTGCAGGTTGAGGGCCAGTCGATAGCTGACCCTGTCGCCGATCCGCAGGGTTCCCACCGGGGAAGCGGTATCCGTGTCCGCGATAACGGTTTTGGCAATACTGGTGTTGTCCACCGTATCGATACTGGCCTCCGCCGGACCCACACAGTAATCATCCGGTGCGGCAATGGCCGGGCAGCCGGCGCCGTCGCGCTCGTAGGCCAGATCGTTGATGTGGCTGTTGTCCAGGGAGGTCCAGTCCAGCAGTACACTGTTGCTGATGGGGGAGCCGAATACCCCGGCCACCTGGGTGCGGTAGGTGACCACCAGCGTCTGACCCAGGGGCAGGTCCAGGCTGTTGTCGCCATTGCCCCGGCCCCACACCAGGGGCCCGCTGGGGGCCCCCGCCGGCGTCGCCACAAAGCCGGCAACGGCGGTGCCGTCAATGCTTGCCGTGGGGGTAAAGCCGCTGTCATAACGCAGCTCTGGGGGCAGCGTATCCACCAGGTTGAGATCGAATGCGGCGGCGCTGGAGCCGGCGTCGTGGGTGACGGTAATCACATATTCCAGCACATCGCCGCCCACCGGCAGATTGCCCGGGTTGGTAGCGTTGCGCACGGTTTTACTGACCGCGAGCTGCGGCTCCACCACCGTAACTGGGGGCGTATCGTCACTGCGGCTTTCCGTCGCCCCGGATTCGCCGTTGCGGTAACTCAGCGCGGCGCCGTTCTGGCGGCTGTCGCCGCTATTGGTGGCCAGGTCATTGTCGACGCGGGCAAAATAGGTGATGCGGATCAGCGGCTGCAGTGCGTTGCCGGCGGTATCATTTTCACTGGCGGTGTCGACAGTGCCGATATTCCAGGTGGCATTGCCGGCGGTGTTATCTGTGGGGAAGCTGTTGAATGCCGCCTCGGCGGGCGCGCTGCCATTGATGCTCTCGATACCCACAAACGCGTAGGTGATGTCGTAGTCGGCATTGTGACTGAGCACATAGCCTTCCGGGCTGCCCAGCTGGTCGGCAATGACCAGGTCCCGGCTGACGCCCTCCGGCAGACGGATTTCCAGCTGGAACTGTTTGTGCGCACCGATGGTGGGAATGACAGTGGGCTCGAGATCGAATTTGACCAGTTGCAGGGGCGGCACTTGGGTCTGGGCCCCGGCGGCGGTTTCATAATCGTTGATGGCGTCGCCGGCGTTGGGCAATACACCGATGCGCATACCGTCGGCCGCCCCATCGGGGCCTATGCGATTGGTGCTGTTCAAAGCCACATCCGCGCCCGGCAGGGACTGCCAGCGGGCCTGGAGGGTGTTGTCCAGAATCTCGTGGGGCTCTACGCCCTGCCCGACGCGGACATCGAAGGTAAAGGATCTGCTCTCGCCGGTGGCGATGGTGTAATCCCCATGGCCGCGGTTCCAGCTGAAAATCGGGGCATTGGCCCCGAGGGTCGTGACATCCACATTCTGGGGCGGGTCGGCGCCGCCGATATTACCCGCATAAACCAACTTGGAACCGGTGAGATCGTCCAGCAGCTGCAGGTTATAGGCGGCCGCGGTGCCGGTATTTTCCGCCGTTACGGTGACGGTCAGGATGTCATCCGCATCGCTGTTGGCGACCGCAAATGCCTTGCTCAAGCGGATCTGTGGCTCCTGCACCCTGATCTCGTGGGCATCGAAAGGCACCACCACGGTTGACCCCGCCTCATCCACGTAACGCAGCTGGGCAGTGGTGTAGCTGCCGCCGTTGCGCAGCAGGTCGCCGTCATTGGTATTGCTGCTGTTGTCGATGCGGGCGATAAATTCCACCGGGAAATCAAACAGGCTGCCAGTCACCATGGTGACTTCCTGATCGCCAAAGTCCCACGCCACATAGTCGGCGCTACCGGTATCGGTACAGGTCGCGCTCACAGTGCCGCCGGGTATAAATCCTGCCGCATCATAGGGGGGCGCATCGAGATTGACCGTCTGCCCCTCGATACAGCGCATGCCCGCCGGCAGCTCGTCGCGGATAACGAAATTGCGCAATTTGGCCGCAGGTATTTTCGCGGTGAGCCGGTAGCGGACTTCCTCACCCACCACGGCGGTATCACTGCCGCTGCCACTGGCAGTGCCATTGGACAATGCCACAGCCTGTTTCGGCTCCGCCTGCACGGAGATAATCTGCATCTGCGCATTCGCATCCGCAGACCGGTAGTGGCGCGCGCGCCCGGCGGCGGGGATGCCGTCACCGACTCCATCGTTATCCCCGTCACTGTCGATCTGCGGCGCGCTCTGGTTGCCGAAATCCCCCTGCAGGCTGTCGTAGCGGGCGAAGAAGCTGTTGTTAAAGGTCTGCAGTGGCGCTACGGAAGGATGGGGTTTCACCCGGTAGTAGAGGGTCACCGAGTCGCCGGGGTTGATGCGCTCCAGGGCGGAGGAGTGCTCGTAGGTAAAGGTGACAATGGCCGGGGTGCCGCCATCGCTGCAGTGGCTGGCGATGGCATAATCATTCGCGCCGGCGGCGGTGCCCACCAGGCCGTCATCGCCAGCGGCAGTTTCCGCAGCGCCGTCGCCGTCGTTGTCCAGGCCGTCGCTAGCCAGCGGCTGCACACACATCTGCCCGCTGGCATCCAGGGTGTCGGTCACCACCAGGTCGTAGGCCGGTCCGCGGTTGACGCCACTGTCGGCGGCGCGATTGGTCAGGGTCAGGCGGAAGATATAGGTCTGGTCCCGGTGGCCCTCGTTGGTGAAGTCGACAAAATTGCTACAGCTGATCCCAGCACCGTAGAGGTTTTCGTTACAGACTTTTTTATCCACTTCGATGCGGGGCTCGGTAACGGTCACGGATTCCGACCACTCGCTGATATCCGGAAAGCCCGGCACTGTGGTGGGCACGCCGTCGATATTGGTCAGGATGCCGCTGGTGTTGTAATTGTCCACCACCAGGGTTTCGCTATCGAACACCGCGGTGAACTGAGCCCGCCCATAGTCGGTGCTGGGGTTGGCGTGCTGGTTGGGGTCGACGTTTTCCGTGTCCACGGGATCATTGAGCAAACGGGTGGTCATGTCCGAGAGAAACCAGCGATCCCGCGCGCTGATGCTGGCGCTGATATCCCAGAGCAGGTCCGTTTCGCTGAGGGGGATATTCAGGCCGCCGCTCTCGACGATATCGCTGCCGGGAATCACCACACAGTTGGCCTGGGAGACCGGGTGCGGCAGGGTGACGTCGGCACAGTTGAGCAGTGTATCGGCGATATAGCCCTGGCCGTCCGGCAGGTCGTCGCGCACATCGATATCGCGCACCTCGATCAGGGTAAATCCCGGCGTGTCAAAACCAAACCAACCACCGGCCTGGATTTCGAAGCGGCACTCCTCGCCGATCAGGACACTGCTGTTGGGGAAAGCGGCCTCGCCGGTCAGCTCGTTGCAGGCGTCGGCGCGGTCTTTGCGCAGATTAAAACCCATCACCCGCGCGCGCATACCGTCGAGGGTATAGTTGTTGGCCAGCTGCTTGCTGGGGGTTGTCTGCGCCAGGGTGGCCGGCTCGGGAAAGGTCAGCGGAGTGCCATCAGACAGCGCAATCTCCCCCACCACATCCGCACGAAAGGTGAGATCGTCATCGGTGGCGGAGTGATTTTTTTCCACCTGGAATAAAATGCGCTCGGTGGTGCCCGGTTCGATCACACCACCGAGGTTGCTACAGCGATACACGGTTGCGGAGGCGGGCAGGTACTCCGGCTGGTTCCACAGCGGGTGTGCGGGCACTGTGCCGGGGTTTGGATTTCCCACAGCCGTACAGGCGCGGTTATTGGACAGCACCCGCATGGCCTCGCCAAAGGTGACATACACCGCGTAATTGTCCGCGTCGTGGGCGCCGTTGTTGGTGACGTCCACGGTCAGTTCCGAAGTGCCGCTGTCGCGCACGATATACAGGGGATAGACGGTGCTGATATCCAGATCTTCCGGGTCCGGTGTGACCGGCTGGCGCTCGATCTGCGTGGGCGGATTGGTGCCGGGACAAAAATCCTCGTAATCGATGCTGAGCACATTGTCGGCCAGGCGCAGATTGCTGTTGGGGTCCAGGCCATTGGCCGCCGTCTCCTCCTCGACATCCAGGTCGGCGGTCTTGTCGTAAAAGTCCGGCTCGGTGGTGACGATGCGAAAACGGATCTGGATTTCATCCCCAAAGCGCATCATATTGCGCTGGTCGGCATAGTCCGGATGCGCACCGCTGCTCAGCAGACGAAACTCCGGGCGGTTGTTGTTGAGCGGGTTGGGGTCCCACTGATTCCAGTTACTCCCCACACGCCACTGCAGTGTGTCCGCCATGCCCGGGTAGTTTGCGCCGTAGTTGGCCCCGTGGCCGTCAATACCCCGCCGCTGGCGGGTGATCCGCGGCGTATAGGTGGTGTCCACCACATACTCATCGGGCAGGTCGCTGACAAACTGGATATCCCTGACCGATCCCCGCGTCCGGTTGTTGAGGGTAATGGTGACAAACCCGGCGGCGCCCAGTGGTTGATTGAGGTTGGTACCGGTTATCGCCTGGGTAACAGTGAGATCCGTTGCCACCCGGGCAAACAGTGTCTCCGTATCGGCGCCCGGCGCGCTGCCGGTGGCTGGAGAGGAGATACCACCAACGCCGGTATCGGCATCAATTTCACAGCCCCACTGCAGATCCGAAACCCGATTGGTGCCGTCGCTGCAGGAACTGTTCACCTTGCCCACCAGGTAGATGTCGCGACTGCCTCCCGCCGGCACATCGGTACGTCCGGGCCCACTGGCAAAGTTGCCGTTCAGTGAGAAATTATTGATGTTATTGCCCGCCGCCACACAGCCGGTACCGCCGGGATTGTTACCATTGTTATTGGCAACTGCGAGCGCGGCGGCGTTACTGGAGCAGGCATAGTTGATGTCCATATTCGGGTTGGTCATCAAATCATCGAAGCGCGCATCCTGCATAGCCGCGAGGCCACTGTTCGAGATGCGGATACGCCAGATAACATCATCATGGATATTGCCGTAGACGTTATTGGTGTAGTTGCTCTGGGCCGCATCCACATTCCGCCCGCGCTTGTCCATGGACGGCAGCGGCTCGCGGATAGCCAGCTCCAACCTGTCCGTATCCGTGGTGGTGGGATAGCTGCAGTAGTCGAAGGATGCACTGGCGTTCAGGGTGCGGTTGTTGACCACCAGCTCCTCCTCCCGGTTGACCCGGCTGCGCACACCGAAGGTGATGGTCATGGTGGTGTTTTCGTTGCGCGCGGCCAGCGCGGACAGGTCCGTGCGATCCCAGCGAATGGTAGTGCCGCTGATGGTGGGTTCGCCCAGCACTACCCCGGCGCTCACGGAAGTGGAACCGGGAATATATTCCAGCTGCGAAGTACCCAGGTTTTCGCTGACCACGATGTTTTCGATATGCTGGATTCCCTGGCCGCCACTGCGGATAGAGGGTACGCGGATTTCAAGGGTCACCTGGCCATCGCCACACAGCACACACCAGCTGCTTGCAGCGCGGTGATCCAGAATATTGAAGCTTGCCGGGTTATCGGGAAAAGTGGGGCAGTTGTGATCGGCCCGGGCATAGGGTGCGGACAACAGTGCCCAACAGCCGGCCAGAAGCAGCCCCAGCAGCGCTTGTTTCCAGGATTTGTGCCCAGTTGCATCCAACATCATGATCACTGATTAGCCGTCGCTCTCGATTGAAAACCTCATTGGCAAGGTGCCCACACCGTGCCACCGGGCAGACACTGCCCGGTGCGGCAACTTTAATTACAAATGAAAAAAATGGCCGTGAAGCAGGTCATAAATAACTGGTCGGCGGGCACAATTTTGCGGGATTGCCAAGTGGTTCCGGGAGGGCTTTGCCGGGGCCGTTCACCCCGGGCCCCGGCGAAGGGAAAGGCAGCAGCGCCGTCGGCCGGCAGCTTTTTTCCACGCGGGAAAAGGCTGCCCGACGGTCAGCTGTTGGGCAGAAAATCGATCGGGAAAAGAATGGTGATGGTGGGCACACCGGCCTTTTCGCCGAAATTAAACCGCTTCACCCGCGCCACAATTTTGGCGTTGAGCGCCGGCGAGTCCATATCGCTGGAGTCCACTTGCGCCAGGGATACGGAGCCGTCCGGTTCGATGGTGATCTTCAGCACCATCTTGCCCTGCAGGGCGGGATTGTTGCGCAGCTCGCGGTTGTAGATGCGATACAGCGCAGCCTTGTAGCGGTCGAAAACAATCTGGATTTCCTCGTCGGTGCGGGATGGGCCGACGCCGTCGCTGAGCGGCCGGTCCTCGCCGGCAAAATCCCTCTCGCTGCCGATGGCGCTTTCCACCCGCGCAAACGCAACCCCCTCCAGCGCGGTGCCGCTGCCGCCCACATTGCGGCTCAGCTTGGCGGTGTTGATACCACCGCTGCCAGCGGTGGCGGCGGCGGTGATCAGTGAGCGCTGACTGCGGTTTTCCCGCTTGCCGGCGGTGCTCAGCTGGGTTTGCTGGCCGAGGCGGTAGTCGAGATCGTCCTCGATCAGGTCCTGGAAATTGTCCTTGAACGCCAGGACTCCGGCGCGCTCCGCTTTCTTCCGCGCCTGCTTCTTCTCCTCCTGAGCGGGCTTCGGATCCTGCTTGGCCACTTTCTGCTCCGGCTCGGGCTGGGGCTTTTTCTCCTCCTGCTTGGGCTTGGCCTGCTCAGGTTTTGGGGGTGGCTTGGGCTTGGTTTTCTTTTCGATCACCAGTTTGGCCAGGCGCTCGGGAATCTCTATCACCTGATCCTCGGGTTCCGGCAGGGTCCACATGGGGACAGTCCAGCCCAGCAGCAAGGCCACCAGCAGCGAGGCCAGCAGACAGCGGCGGAATCGGCGCTCATCGTCGCCCTGGGTGTGCCATGGCAGTACCGAGATGCGGCCGTCGGAGAGTTTCAGCTCGCGGGTCACCTCGAACTCGAACTGCGCCTCCTGCTCTTCCTGCTGGAGTTTTTGCGCCTGCTCATCCAGGTCGAAAAGGTCTTCCTCGCCCGCGGCGATGGCATCTCTCAGCCACTGGCGCCGCTCCCGCAGAGCCCCGATACTGTCCTGGTAGCCCTCTACTGTGTGCTGCAGGCGCTGCAGCAGTTGTCGCGAAGCACCGTCGCGGTAATCCGGGCCCCAGAAGAGTTCACCGGCACCGATATCCTCAAGCCTGGAAAGCCGCGCGGAGATTTCACCCAGCAGCTGTTGCTTCTCCCCGTCCTGTTCCAGTTCCGCCAGCCTGGCATCGAGCTGCCGTTGCTCTTGCGCAAATTTACCAACGCGGCGGCGAACCTCTTCCTGCTCATCGCTGAGCACCCGCCTCTGTTGCAAAAAATTACTCACAGACTTCCGTTAACCTTGTGCCGCTTTCTGGATAACCGCCAATGAGACCTTGGTATAACCGGCCTCGGTACAGCTGGACATGACTTTCTTGAGTAAGCTGAAGGGTATGCCGCGATCCGCGAGAATATTCACCTCCGGCGGCGGCACTTCCAGCCCGGCGTCCGGTGTCGCACCGTCGCCCTCCCCCGCCTGTGCATCGCCGGCACTGGATGTCGCCACCAGAATCGCCTTGTCCATCTCCGCAATCATGGCTTCCTTGATCGCCTCTATAATGATGCCCTCGCTGCCGATCACCTCCGCAGTGGCAATTACCGGTTTGGCTTCAATCAGAATTTCCTCATCGGTCACCATCAGGGTTACCGTTTCCCGCGGCTTGGATTCCACCACCGAGTCCGGCAGGGTGATCACCTTAGGGGGCTCCAGCGCCTCGTTGCTGGAGGTGTTGGTCAAGAGGAAAAACACCAGGATGGTGAACACGTCCATCAGGGACGTCAGGTTCATAGCGGCGGTTTTCTTGCGCTTGTGGCTGCGCGCCATGCGCTTCATGCGTCGGCTTTCACGTCTCACGGCGCATCTCCTATGGAAATATCCGGGAAGAGCGCCACTCGCTCCACCGCGTCCGGGTCATCCGGATCACTGCCTTCCGCGCGAACGTCGGCGCTGCGCACGGTATCCATGATGCCCACCAGGTATTCGTAAGCGATGTCCTCTTCCATCAACAGAATGCTATCGGTCTTGTCCGGATAACTGGCTTTTACCTCCAGCAGGAATTCCCGTAGCCGACGCAGGTCGTAAACCTCGTCGGTGAAGGGCAATGCCTGCGGCTGGTCACCGCCAGTGCCGGCCAAAGCTGTATCTTCTCCAGCCTTTACCTCCGCCGACAGGTCTATCAGGTTGGGAAACCGCGCGATTACCTTTTCGCCATCGCTGATTTCCAGCGCCGACTTGCGCACCACCACTTCCACCGTCACGGTGGGATCGTCCGGGGCGCCGCCGCCGGCGCCGCTGGGCATATTCAGCTCCAGAATTGTGACCCGGGAAAATACCGCCGATACCAGCAGGAAGGGCACCAGTACCACCATCAGGTTGAGAAAGGCAGTGATATCCAGCTCGGGAGCCTCTTTACTTCTCCCGTGGCGCCGCCTTCTCATCACACTTTTTCCGTCGCTTGATCTTTGACCGCGCTGTCCGGCTTCGCGACCTGGTGCTTCTGCACAGGCCGCGGGGCAGCGGTCTCACCGCCACCGGCCTGTAGGTCGCCGCGGCGGCGTGAGGAGACACTGATGATATTCAGCGCCTTGACGGACACCATTTCCAGGCTGTCGATGATTTCACCGGTGAGGGAGTTGAGCAGGGCATGTAGGATCAGCAGCGTAATACCCACCATCAGGCCAAACGCAGTGGTGTTCATCGCCACCGAGATACTGGCGGAAAGCAGATCCGCCTTTTCCGCTGGGTTGGCATTGGCCACCGCGGTAAAGGCTTCGATCAGACCCATAATGGTGCCCAGCAGGCCCAGCAGCGTGGCGATGTTGGAAAAGAGTGCAACGTAGGGGGTGCGCTTCTCCAGCTGCGGAATGATTTCCATCATGCTCTCTTCCATCGCGATTTCTATATCCTCGCGGCGGCGAACGGCGCCCTGACGGGCCAGCCCCATACTCAGCAGCTTGCTCACACCGGAATTGTCCTGTTTGACCAGGTTGCGCGCGCGATCAAAATCCCCGGAAGTGAGAATCGGCTGCAACTTGTCCCATATGGCGCGATTGGTGTGGCGTTCATAGAGCAGGCGAATATAGCGTTCTATGGCCACCGCTCCGCCAAGCGCGAGCACCACGAGAATGGGGTACATGAAGGCACCGCCAGTCTGGAAGAACGCGATAACGCTATTGAAAAAATTCATTGCAAACCCTCTTAAAATACACTGCAGTAACTTCGGCGTTCCCGCCCGCGAAATTTGCTCGCCAGGCTGATTATTTTTGCTCCAGGCTCAACTGATAAAATACCAGCTCCCGGGAAAAAACCTCCTTGTCCAGTGGTTTCAGTTCGCCGTCCATCAAACTGGAGACCAGATCGCTCTCGACACCCACCTCGGAACTTTTCCACGGCACTATGTACAGCGATTTTGGTGCTTCCTTGTTACCGATGATCGATATACCGGAAAGCTCCTTGACCTCCTTATCGACCTTTTTATCCCCGTCGGATGCCTGCTCCTGGGCAGCGGCACCGAAAGCCAGCGACATTGCCAGGCAAACACAGCTTCCCATTGCACCGGTACATCTCATTGGCCTGTCCTCCTGTTCAGATCCGCTACCCAGATAGTCACGTCCTTATCCTCGGGCTGCAACTGCAGGTAGTGCTGGAATTGTGCCAAAGCGCAAGGCACATCCTGCAGATAGAGATCACACAATATTCCTAAATTTTTAATTAGCGGACCATAATCCGGATGTTTTGCCAAAGCGCTCACATAAAGCGATCGGGCCTGTTCAAACTCGCCCTGCTTGCGATAAAGCACAGCCAGTTCATTTGTGGCCACTGGATGTTGCGGCTCTATTTCCAATGCCCGCAGGAAAGCCTTCTGCGCATTTTCCCGCAGACCGGATTTGTAATAGGCGATACCCAGGTTGACATAGGGTGCCGGCAGCCGCTGTTCGCGCTCGACGACGCTTTGCAGAAGCTCTATCGCCTCTGCATAGTCCTGCGCGCGCAAATACTCCAGCGACCTCTGAAAATCCCTCGTTACGCCGGCGGCGACCCGGACTGAGGCATAATCGCCCACCCTGCCCCCCGGGGATGGGGCCGAGGCGCAGGATGCGAGCAGCATGACGCACAGCAATGCGGCGCTCAACGATGAGAATTTCGCGACCATAACCATCACCCCTGCGGCTCCGCACCGGTCCGGGAGAGGTCCGCGCTCACCTCGTCCGCGGCGGGCGCTGCACTCAGGGCCGGAGTGGTCTCCTGCGGCTGCTCCTGTGTCACCGGCCCGGGCACCAGGGTCTGCATATAGTCTCCCACCTGTTCCAGTCGCGCGTAGCGGGCCGGCACCAACGCCGCCAGCTCGGCGATACTCTTTTCGATCCAGTCGTTATAGATACCGAAACCCAGCAGCTGGACGTTTTTCTCGTGCACGGAAATGGCTCTTTCCTCAAACGGATAAATCTGTTCCTCCAGTGCCAGCTCGTACTCCTCCAGCTCCAGCGGGCTGAGGTTGCCGGGCCGTTCGGAGTCCTTCAGGGCCAGGCTGAAATGCAGGTAAATCTCGCCCAGGTAATAGGTTGCGGCCGCGGTCACGTCGGCCACCTGGTAGTCGATCAGGGCTGAGAAAGCGCCGACCGCCGCCTTCATACGGGTGCGCTTGAGATTCAGGTTCTGCTCGATGGGGTTCACCAGCCGAATCCCGGTGAACGCCTCGAAGCTGGGTTCCGCCAACACCAAAGCCCCGTGACCGGCGAGATAGCGGGTGCGGTCGGTGCGCTGATCGCCAGCCTCCAGTTCCTCGGCGACCATGGACCTCAGCTCAGCCAGATAGGCGTTGGTATTGCCTCTGCTCTGGTGCAGGTCGGCAATTTTCTGTCGCGCTTCCAGTGCCGGCTCCAACGGACTGGGAAACAACTGGACATAGCGCTGCCAAACGGCCATTGCCCTGTCATCGCTGTCGGCCGCCAGGTAGAGGTCCGCCGCCTGGGTCAGGGCTTCGCGGCGCACCGCTTCGTCCCCGGACTCGCGCTCGATGCGCTCGAACTCCGCCGCCGCCAGCAGCAGTTCGCCGGCCTCCTGGTAAACCACCGCCAGCTTCTTGGTTACCTCTTTGATCAGCTCGTGGTCGGGGAAATTTTGCCGAAACGCCCGCAACACCCCCGCCGCCTGCTGCCAGTCCTGCACCGCAATCAGCGCGGCCGCCGCATCGTATTCCGCCGTCGCCAAAATGGATGCCCCCGGCGCAGCACCGCGGATGCGCAGGAAGTGCTGCGCTGCCGCCGCATAGTCCTCCTGCCCGCGGGCGCGGTCGCCCTGCTGGTAAATAGAAGCGGCCAGGTTGTCGATCAGACCGGCCCGGTCCTCTGCATCGACACCGGCCATAGCGATAGCCTCACCATAGGCCGCCTCTGCATCGGCGAAGGCCCCGGTTTCAAACGAAGCGTGGGCCACCGTAATCCAGGCGGAACGGCGAATGCTGCTGTCGGCCGCGGGAAATCGCTCCAGCAGCAGCCGGCCGTTGGCAATGGCGGGGGTAAAATCCTTTAGCCCGTAGAGGTCCTCGACCGCGCCGAGGAGCACCTGCGGCGCCTTTTCGTGTTGCGGGAATCTATCCGCAAAAGCCAGCGACGAACGGATGATCTCGCGGCTGAAAGGTTCCCGCGTGGCCGCCGGGGCATCCTTCAGGGCGACATCCATGTGCTGGCGATAGGCGTAGACCGCGGCGTAGCCCGCCTCGCTGGAGTCCTTGTGGGCGGGATAGTCATAGGCGGTGCGCTCATACTCCTGCGCGGCCTGGTGAAAGTCCCCGTTTTCCAGCATCAGACCCGCGAGCTGATAGTTCATGTCCGCGGCGCGGGGCTTGTCGCCGAAGGAGGCGAGATAAGCGCGGTACCAGTGAATGGCCTCGCGGTAGTGCTCGCCTTTTTTGTCTTTCAGGCGCTTGTTCTGATACGCAGCGTGGTAGTGGCCGGCGAGGTCGATCAGGTTGCTCTGCAAGAATTCAACCACCGGACCGTACTCGCCAATATCGAACACCTCCCAGTAGGGCGCCTGCAGCGCATAGGTTGTGGCGAACTCCTTCTTGGCGTCCAGCACCAGTTTCGGGAAGCCGCCCTGCTGGTAGATCTCGATGATGCGGATGGAAAAATCCGGCGCGACTCTGTGCAGCGGGTTGCGCTGCACAAAGGTGTCATAGGCTTTCGCCGCATCCTGGTAGCGCCGCTTGTCCAGATAGTATTCGCCCAGGTGGCTGTACACATAGGATTCGTATTTGCGCTCCCCCCTGCGGGAAAAGTAATCGACTACGGATTCCGCGCCGCCCAGGTAGGAAAAGCTCAGGCTTATAACACGGAATGTGTCCTCGACATGCTTGCGTTCCACTTCATTGGTCTGCTGTTCCAGGTCGTACCCCTGCGCCAACTTGTAGTCCAGCATGGTGACATAATCGTCCAGCGCCATCTCGTACATATCCTGCTTGAACAGCGCCCAGCCGCGCTTGTACAGCGCCAGCTCATAGAAACTGGAGACAACCCCCATCCCCACCACGCGGCCGTAAGCCTCCTCCGCGTCCAGGTATTTCTTGCGGGTAAAATAGTATTCACCGAGGCGAAACCAGGCTTCATCGAGATGCCGCGAATCCGGGTATTGCGCCACCAGCTGGCGCAACACTGTCACCGCCTCCTCTATCTGCCCACTCTCCTCGTAGGTTCGCGAGAGTTGGTAGATCACCTGGTCATTGCGGTCGTACAGGGGGTATTTGGCCAGCAGATCGCGGTACAGCGCTATGGCATCGCGGGTGTTCGCCGCCAGCAGCGCATCCGTATCGGCCCCGGGCACCTGCAGTGGTGCAGCGTCCGTTGCCACCTCGATACCAGCTGAGACGCGGGCCTCGAATTCACTGTCCGATTCGCCACCGGTATTTACCGGCGGCGCAACAGGGGTGTCGCCGGCGCTCGCAACCACCACCGGGGCACCGGCCCGCTTTGGCGCCTCCAGCGGGATGCCCGCAGGACTGGCAGGCTGCGCCGCGTCGATGGATACCACTTCACCCGATGTACCGGTCGCGCCCGCCGCCGCATCTATGTCACTCTCCTCCGCCCTGTGGGCCTGTTTGATTTTCAGGTCGGCGATACGGCGCATCGCCTCGGGCGTCAGACCGGATTCCGGGGTTTCCTGCAGGTAGCGCTGGTAGCTGGCCAGGGCCTTTTCAAGACTGCCATCGATATACTCTTCCTTGATTTCAATATCGACGCTGTGCAGACTGCCGATAGTACCGCTGTCGCTGGTGGCACAACCGCCCAGCAACACCGCTGCCGAGACCATTGCCAGCGCGCGGTAATTACCCAGTGCGTCGCCCAGTATTTTTTTCCTGCAGGCTCTCATTCCTCGTTCTCCCCGCCTGCCTGCGGCGGCGTCAATTCCGGCGGTGTATCGCCGGGCAGAGGCTCACCATCCTCTTTCCGGTGCTGCTCTATCTTGCGCTGATCCGCGTTGCGCTCCTGCAGTTCGTTGGCACGGTCGTAACTGTCTGCCAGCGCAAAACGCGCTTTGATCTGGTAGCTCTCCAACTGGCTGCGGCACCGCTCCAGCTCGCGGATAGCCAGCGTTTCCAGCATATTGCCCTGCCGCGCCATCAACAGCTCCAGCCGCTCCTGCGCTCGCTGCAGGCGCCCCCGCAACCCGGTGATGCTTCCGTCGTAACCCACATAACTGTGGGTGGCCGCCTGGCGGCTGCGCACGAATGACCGATACACCGTTTGCAATTTGGCGATCTCTGTATTCAGTTCCTGCAAGTGCCTGTAGGCCTGGGTGAGACGCGCGTCGTACTCAGTGGCCAGGCGCCACTGCAATAGCCCCTCGAGGCGGGCCAGGCGCGCCCCGATCCCAGCCCCGTAGCCGGCCGGGTTGCGCTCAATGACCCGGCGCAGGCGCTGCAACTCCAGCCTCGCTTCCTGTTCCCCCGTATTGGCGAGGAATTCCGGCCGGCGGGTGACAAGCATCTGCTCGATCCGCGCGGCAAACTTGTCCCGTTGCTCGGTGCGCAGCTTGATACGCGCGTCCAACTGGCGAAACTGCCCATCGAGCTGCGGTAACAGCGGTTCATAGTAGGCGCGGCGCAGGGCAATGAGGTTGACGTAGGCATCGAGACTGTTGAGCCAGTCCTGATTGCGTTCGAACAAATCGTTGAGGTCGCGGTAGTTGTGCAGGAATTCCTGGTAATCATTGGACGCCATCAGGTCCAGGAGATAATGGGTCTCGGGGGCACCGGGAATATCCCGCAGTGCCACCACCCAGTTCTGTACCTGGGCGGCCTCTTTGCGGCGCAGCGCTTGCAAAAATTTTCCCTGGCGGATGCTGTTGATGGAAGCGGTCAGGATATCCACCTCACCGCCAAAGGCATCCAGCGCGCGGCCGTAGTTAATGGCCGCAGTACTGTGCACATCCAGTTTGCCGTAGGCAAAGGGCACGGCGAGCATGGCTTCCTGCACCGATTCGTCGGTGCCTTTGCGACCCTGCAGGATTTTCCAGGGTACCAGCGCCCGGTCGTAGCGTTCAGAGCGGGCCTCCACCCAGCCGGCGCCGAGCAGGGCCCGGTTGGAAAAGGGGCCCTTGAGATTTACCCGGTCAAAATAGGGCCGCGCCAGCGCCAGCTCACCGGTCTCCATCAGGTATGAGCCGAGCAGGAGATTGGTCTTGTCGTACAGGGCCTGCTGCACCGGGTCGTCACTGCGCCGCCGGCCCAGCGCCGTCAGCTCGACCACACCCCGCTGGGGCTGGTCCGATTTCAGCAGCGCAATGCCCAGATTGAACTCGACGAAGCCATCCAGGGAAGCCTCCCCCTTCAGGTCCTGCAGCAGTGTGATCGCCTCCTCAAAACGCCCCAGTTCCATATACACCCGCGCGCGCAAAAACTGCTCATCCGCGCGCACCCGCTCGGGCACCCGACCCTCGATCAATTCCAGGGCATGCAGGGCATTGAGCGGCTGCTGCTTGTGGTAGTGTATCTTTGCCAGCCGGTAGGCGGCCTCGTTGCGCACCGGTTGCGGCACATTGCCCTTCAGCACCGCCTGCACGGCGCGCCCCGCCTCCCGGTGCATACGGTAGGAAAGCTCGAAATCACCGACGGAAAATGCCGCTTGGCTGAAGTGGGCGGTGAAAGGGTCCAGCTCCGGCTCATCCAGAGACAGATACTGGTTGAGTTCGGTATCTAGTTCTGCGATCGCGTCGAAGTAGTTTTCCTGATAGGCCTCGAACATGGCCTCGCCAAAAAACAGATCCCTCAACTGATCCTCAGTATCAACGGCAGCCACCGCGGTGGGTGCGGCCAGCGTTGCGGCGGCGATCAGGGGCGCGAGTGCGCCTGCCAGAAGGGAGACCGGGCGGGAAGACATGCTTACCAGTCCTTGAAGTCGATCTTGGACTCGGTACCAGCGATCTTGATCTCCACGAACTTGGGCCCCACCTCCTTGTGGACGGCATAGCTCGCCGTAGCCCGGTAGTCCCTGCCGGACCCGGACCTGCCGATATAGCTCACTTCCAGTGGGTGATTGCCGGCCTGGACATTGGCGGTGTAAATGCGCTGCACACCTCCCTTGTGCAAAGCCTCAATCTCCCGGAAAGTGTAGAGGTGGTGCGCAACCACCTCACCGTTCAACTTGACTTCCACCGACTCCAGGTCGAACCCGTCGGGCCCCTCCAGAGAGACGAAGAATGAAGCCTGGGTGCTGGAGGGAAAGAGCAGCTTCTCCTCCAGGCGGCTCAACTCGGAAGTCAGGTCGATCACATCCTTTTTCACATCCTGAATCTGTTCGTCCAGGCCGCGAATGTCGTTGCGATCGATATCCTGTGCCAAACCGACCGTTGCCAGCAGCGCAAATACTGTTAACTGTAGAATTCTGCACATGTGATCTACCCCTGACCCCACCTCTAACAAACAGACGCCGCCCGATTGACACCACCTACCGCAAGCGCGGCAATGGCTCCAGTGAGCGGGTTCTGAACAGGCGGAATTGTATACAGTAAGCCAGTTGTTAAATGTGCGTCAGGTCAAATCTAGGACATCGCAGGGATGTGGACTTGACTTAGGCCTTCCCCAACGGAAAGGTCCACAAGCGCTGCGTATCGCCGAAGCTCGGGAATTAGGGGGACTACAGGGTACCATCGGCACCCAGCCCCATTGAACAGGAATTGACTTGGGTTAAAGGCGGGAGGGGTGGCTGCCGGGATCACCCTCTATATGGGGCTTGTCATCATGTGATACACCATGCCCGGACGGGCCGGGTATTTCCCAGTCCCCCTCTTTGCTCCAGGGATCGTCCTCGGGGAAATCCTCTATGTAGATTTCCTTCTCCTCGTAATCCGGCTGGTAGCGCACATCGTAGTTTCCGGCCTTGACAATCGATACACACAGCAGGAGTGCCACCACAAGCAGGGGAACACCACCTATGACACTGGCGGTCTGCAGCGTCTCCAGACCGCCGAGGAACATCAGGGTAATCGGCATCACAGACAGGGCAAACGCCCAAAATACCCGATTCCAGCGCGCAGGTTCCTCATCCACCTCCTTTTGCACCACGGCGGCGAGAATGTAGGAGATGGAGTCAAAGGTCGTCGCAGTAAAGATCAGCGCGAGCACGGTGTAAACCAGAATAACCAGCCTGCTGAGGGGAAGCGTCTGCAGTATTGCGAATATGGTCGCTGTGGCCCCCTGCTCATTGAGCATCCGCACCACATCCAATTCGCCGGAAAACTGCAGGTAGACACCGTAATTTCCGAGAACCATAAAAAACAGAAAACAGCCCAGAGTCCCAAAAAATATAGACCCTACGACCATGGCCCTGATTGTTCGGCCACGGGATATCCGCGCGATAAACAGGCCGACACTGGGTGCGAAAACCAACCACCAGGCCCAGTAAAAAATGGTCCAGTCCTGCGGAAAATGCGTATCCGGGAACTGTTCGAATTGAGAGAAGGGCTCGGTCCAGGACGCCATGTGGAAAATGTTGTCCAATACTCTGCCGAGGGCATCCAGGCCGGTATTCAGCATGAAGAGTGTGGGCCCCACGGTGAATACAAAAACAAGCAGCACGACCGAAAGCCACATATTGATGTTGGACAATGCGCGAATGCCATTTTTTAAGCCCACAAAGGCGCTGTAGCCAAAAATAAGGGTACAGATCATCAGTACCAGGATTCGCGTACCCAGGTCATTGGGCACGCCCAGCAGCTCGTGAGCCCCCTCGGTAATCAGGGGCGCGGCGATACCCAGAGTAGTGGCGCCCCCTCCCAGCATACCGAAAACGAAGAGTACGTCGATCAGCTTGCCTATGCCGCCCTTGGCCCGTTCCTCGCCCAGAACCGGCATCAGCGCCTCACTGATCTTGAGGACACTGTGGTTTCTCACATAGTAAAAATAGGCTATGGGCAGGGCTGGTATCAGGTAAATGGACCAGGCCAGCGGGCCCCAGTGAAATATTCCGTAGGCCACCGCCCAGCGCACCGCATCAGGTGTACCGCCCTCCACCTGAAACGGCGGGGTCTGATAATAATAGATCCACTCTACCATTGACCAATAGAGGATCGATGCCCCGATTCCGGAACAGAACAACATCGAGGCCCAGGAAAGGGTCGAGAACTCCGGATCCTCCTCCGGCGTTCCCAACTTTATCTGGCCAATATCGCTAAATATGATATAGATCATAAACAATATTGCCCCGACACCCAGCAGCAGATAAAAAACCCCGAGTTTATCAGTGACGAAATTCTTCGCGGCGGTGACCTGTTGCGCCCCCGCTTCAGGAAACAAAATCAAAGGTACAGTGACCAGCAGCAATAGTGCCAATGAACCAAAAAAAGTGGGCTTGTCGATAATTTTTGCGAAATTTTTCGTCAATGTACCTCTCCAAAGCGGATTACAAAGTTCTGCATACTTCACCCTGTCCATCAGGGTGAGGGAACCGGGCAGAGCGCGGATAACCCCGAAAATTGGTCAATCTGTCACCGGCACCCCCTTTCGCCTAGCTTCGTGTCCACCCAGCCCCGGGTGGCAGTTATTGATGCCGGGGACAATTCACTAGGGGCGTGAGAATGGCCTCCAAAGGTGATCCTGTCCAGCCCCGGGGCATGGTCCGCTCCCAATCAACCACCCAACTACTATAGAACAAGCCATATTCAGCTCTGACCGAAACCCCGCCCCTGAATCCCGTTATCGCTGCTGTATTGGCCGCTTGCGTCCATGGCAACACGCCTGCCAGGATCCCAAACACCCGCTAAAAAGCGCATATAGCGGCTAATAGGCCCCAAGATCCTGGGCTGGCATCGACGCATTTTTCATCACCATAGGGCTGCCGCCCCTGACGCATCCAGGTGATACTCTGTCAATGAAGTCCCGGACCCACAGATTGTGGAATTGGGATATGGAGATATAAAGGCAAGGGGGCAGCGCACTGCCGGTAAGTGCCGGCAGGAAATAACTGGTGACAACAGGAGCTTTCTGCCTTCTCAGTCGCCAATACCAATTTAAAGTAGTGTACTGAATGATGTACTAGTCCAGCGAATCCATTCAGCACATGGATAAAAATAAGCAGCCAAGAGGAAAGATCTCACACATCCAGAGGCAGGCCCTGCCCGGGCCCCTATTTAAACCTTTGTGCGAACGAGTTCAAACAACATAGAGTACGAGGCATTGCGCCATTTTGGGTTGTTCACCCATTGCATAGCAGGCTGTTGAAATTCTAAGAATTTCAACAGCCTGCTACCGGAATATGGATGTTTCGGCAAAATCGGCGACGCCTAAGTCGTTGATTTTGAGGGAAAAAGTGAAAATCACATTTTTCGCTTTTCGTGTTTTGAAAAAGGCAGGATGCCTTTTTCAACAACCTGATAGAGGCGCCGGGATCAAATCCACCTCCGCACTTTTCTCTGGTACCTTATAAATTCCTCACCAAAAATAGACGCCAACGCCCTCTCTTCAGGCTTTATTTGAAAGGAATTCATATAGGCAATAAAAACTGGAAGCAGAAACATGGCAAATACGCTTTGCAAAAATACCGAAAATCCCAACAGAAACAGCATAAAACCAAGATACATCGGATTTCTGCTGTACCGGTAAATACCCGTTTGCACCAGACTTGAAGAGGAACCTGGATTTATTGGATTGACAGTGGTATCTGCCCGCCTAAAACTGACAACGCCAAGTATAACTATTAATACAGATATGGCACTAAGCAATCCGAAGACGATATTTTCAAGATACAGATTCAAGTCAACCCTTGGCAATACCAGAGAAACTATCCACATAAATATCGAAAATAAAAAAACCAACAAGACCGGCGGAATTTTTAACTCAAGCCATTTCATATTAATATTCCAACTGCTAACTCAGCAATCCAATAGACTATCCCTCGCGATTGGATTGCCGCCCTTAAAAACCTGCGCAATTTGGCGAAATGGCTTGCGCCGACCGCTACCCGGCGAGGGCCCATCCTTGTACTGCACTAATCCGGCGGCCTATTTAGCTGTCGGGTTAAAAATCTGTCAAATCCACAGCTCAAAGCGGCGCCCTTAAAACCTACAAAGGCATGACTTCACGCCTGGCTTGTTCTAAATACAACACTCTCCATTGATGTAATTGCGGACAAAGAGCCTGCAAATATACTGGGCCTATCCTGCCTAAGGGTCATCGGTGATAATTTAGTCCGATTATAGATTTGTTTTCCTCACCCGATCCTCACTCCCCGGCCAGGATTCATACTGCGGCAATCCATCACATATTTCATACCAGGATGCTTTTGAGGCGGTAAAGATATTCGCCTCCGGTTTTGACTCCACGCCTTCCAGAGGGCCCAGTGCAACACCTACCACATCGGGCTTATTTTCATAGGTACTATGCAATGATGACCCACAGACTTTACAGAAAAACTTTGTCACATTATCCGACGACTTAAATGTACTTAGCAACTCCTTCCCAGATACTAATTTAAATTGGGAAACGTCTATTGAAGCTCGGGACCGAAATGGAGCCCCATGCCAGCGCCGGCACTTGGAGCAGTGGCAGTTGAATACTGCACCTAATTTACCGGATATCTCATACTTCACAGCCTCACACAGGCATTTTCCTTGCATTCTCTTCATTATTTCTCCTCAAAATCAAAACACTCAACAACTGCCAAGCAGATCTAAGAGAAACACCTCTTCTACTCCACGTCATGTAACTGTAGCATGTAGTGGTTATCTCGGAGATCAGGCTTAAAATCCTTGACAATTATAGTTTATTGGACCGCGAGCATCTGATGCACTAGCAAGAAATATGTACGAACCCATTTCGGAAAAAAGCTCAATTGGTTGCAGATTACCCCTACATCCTATCAAAGCTGGTGTATCGACCTTATGACCGTAAAACGGTGTAAAAACTGTGCTTTAGTATGAGGTGAGCAACCGACTTCATTGGCCTGTCAAGAAACTTAGCTGCTCCCGCGCGCCCTCGCTTTCCATATAAGGTGTTGTACCGCTATAGTGGCGCAGGCCCCGCTAGTAATCTTGCCAATATCCTTGATCAGGGCAATCACCTTGTCAGGATTATCCAGCAGATAAATTCCGTAGTTGAGCAGTAAAAATGATACGAATGAGGTTGCCAATACAATTAGCAGGATTGCTGTGTATCCCAACATCCAATAAATATGACGTTTCACATTGACTAGGGTTTTTGACAAACCATAGTCGTCCTCTTCCCGTAATCGATTTAAATCTGTGATATCTTTCTGGCTGGGTGGAAATCGTTCCCTGACTGCTTCAGATGCCTGTTCTGCTCCTTTATTTCTCAGGTCATCTACTAATTCATGCTGCTGGTCTAGCTCCTGCACTGTTATCTTCCTTGACAATGACGTCTTGTATAAATTTTTTATAATGTTCTTTAATCAAATTATCAGGAATTTTTTCGTATTTACTGTTTGGTTTGTAGGTAACCGCCCAGGGGGTTTCCGGCTGGTGTGTCATATCTACCAGATCGAAGGCCGAATACTGCCTATATACCTCCCAAACATAATTTAAAATAAACAGCAGGTCCTCGTCATCGTCAGGGATACTTGGAGTGAGCATTTTAGATGCCAGAGAGCCATCTTCCATCTCCATCAGCTCAAACTCAACCGCCCTATGAGTTATTGGGCGCGGGCCATACCCTTTGAATTCATGGTAAAGAGACGCTACCACAGGGCCAAACTTCCAGGCTTCAAGCCCTTCACCATCCAAAATATCCCGCCCCAAAGCCGCCAGCGCCCAACCATAGGCTATCGCCACCAGCTTCATCAGCTTCAGCATGGTAAGCGATTCGCCTGCGGTTTTGGCTCTGTCCAGGAAAAAGTTTGCGATATGTGCGGAACAAATGGGAATTGACATTTCGCTCGTCAGATAGTGCCCTCTCTCTTCATGAGAGCGGCTCTCATTCGCGGCGTGGTTTCCCATGCTTTACACCTCAATCGGTAGCCTATTAGCCTGTCAGGACATCCGGATTCTAATGCAATCGCGCCAGCAACGCTGGTCATTTTTCATCCGGAAGCTTGACTATCAGACAACTTATGTTGATTTGTGCGCCTTTTTCTCGACTTCGCTCTACCAATCGATAGCCAATACCCAGGGGACTGCCTATTGAGGCGGCTACCAGAGTAAATACCGGTGCCCTACCCCAGATGGGCTTTGTCCAAATCCAGACTAGCTAGGACACCCGCCTGTTTTATGAGGATGTAGCTATAGGGAAATGTGTCACTCCCAGCGACTGTTCAAACACAAAAGTTGATGGGCTTCTGGGGCACCGCCGAAGAAATATTGTGGTCCCACTGCTTATCTCATCAGAGACTTCAGGATAGAGCCTGGTCAACGCAGCTTCAGGTCACCTTTGCCCGCGCGATCTAAAGTGAAATCGTTTCATTGCCCGCCACCCTAAAAGAGAGGGTTAGCGAAGGTGCCTTCGTCAACTTTTCCTTTCTTAAGACGCAAACGAAGTCCGCTTCGCACCAACAATCTACCAGTAGTCTGAATTATTGCAAAGGGAACTCTATAACTCGCCTTGTCAATGGGATAGAAGGATGTTCCGCCACAAGACACAGTCTGACTCAAGCCCTTGAAAATGTGGCAATTCTGCAAAATTACAGGGGCGACATATCAATAGAAAGCCTATTCATTTTTTGGATTGTCCTGTTGACAACCGAATTAACGGAAGTTGGCCCGCGACTTGCAAATCTCTACCCGGTAGCACGCTGAGACAGCCCTACTTGGCTTTTCTCAACCCGGGTATGCGGCGCATGTCCGCAATCCTTCACAACAGGCCAGGCACGGCTCTTGCTAGGGCCCACCCCAACTAAAACTGAATGAGGAAGGGAATATGAACCACGATATTGACCGCACCTTGGATGAATTAGAGATGGAGGGAGAATTGGAGACGCGTTTCTCCGCCAGTGCCGAGGATGATGAGGCCGAATGGGGCGCCGAAGAAATGGAAGCCCTCGAGCTGGAGGGCGAAGAAGAATACGAGTTCGAACAGGACTTGGATGAACACCCCGAATCTGTGGCATCCCCCTTGAGTGGAGAAGAGGAGATGGAATTTGCCATGGAATTGCTGGAAGTAGGCGACGACGAGGAACTGGAACAATTTTTGGGCCGTCTATTTAAACGAGCAGCGCGCGGTGTTCGCAAAGTGGCAAGGCGAGGCAGAAAATTCTTGCGTAGCCGGGCCGGACGTCGGCTGAAGAGGATTGCCAGGGGCGTGGCACAGCGGGGGCTGCGGTGGGCCGGCCGCGCGGCGGGCAGCTATTTTGGAGGACCGGCGGGCGGTGCCATTGGTGGAGGCGTTGCAGACCGTATCGGTCGCTCCCTCGGCCTGGAACTTGAGGGGTTGAGCCCCGAGGACCAGGAGCTTGAAGTTGCACGCCAAGTTGTACGTTTTACGGCAGGAGCCGCCAATGCCGCAGTCGAGGACACTGAGCGCGGTATACCTTCGGCCAGGGCGCTTCGGCGCGGTGTAGTGATGGCAGCGCGTCGTCACGCGCCAGGCCTGCTGCGGGATCACCGCCCGTCTCGCGCACAAGCGGCGGGGGCGAGTGGTCGTTGGGTGCGCCGGGGCAGCCAGGTTATTCTGAGCGGCGTTTAAGCATGGCAAACCTCAAGTGGTCCTCACCCTTTTTGGCACGTGAGGCTCGGGCGCTGCTGGCGCGATTGGAACAACTTGGCCCCTTTTCGCTCCGTGTGCCGGCGGTGCCCGCTGCAAGTATTTCTCCAGCAGCCATTAGAGCAATAGAGGCACACCTTGCGCAGGAGCGATGCGCATTACAGCGTGACATTCAAGGCTTTTTAACCTGGTGTGAGGGCGTGCCGGGGCACCAGGCTTCGCCTGCGGAGCAACAGCGGCGGTTCGCCCTGCTCAAATTGCGCTTCAATGCCGAACTGGATTCGCTGGATATCTTTGCCGATGTGCTCAATCAGCGCAGCGAACATGGAACCGGCTTGTGGCTGGGAGGGCTGGATGCGGTAGCTGCGGATGGCCTGAGCGGTCTTAGCCGGATCGCAACAATCCCGCCTATTGTTACCTACCTCGACCGTGGCCACGGCGCTGCGATTCGCCGTGCGCGCACGCGCCTGCCGGGGCGTGGCAGGAATCCCGTAGCGGTGATCCGGGTACCCAGAGAACGCATGGTGGGTAGCGGTATCGGCTCCTCTCTACTGCACGAAGTGGGGCACCAGGCAGCAGCCCTGCTCGACCTGGTGGCCAGTTTGCGCAGCCTTATCCAGCAGCGTACGGACCGGGCAAGAGGGGACCGACCGGCCTGGGAACTCTGGGGGCGCTGGATTTCGGAGATAGTAGCGGACCTCTGGGCACTCGGCACTTTGGGTATTTCCGCCACCAATGGCCTGATCGGTGTCGTTAGTTTACCCAAACCTTTTGTGTTCAGAATGCGACTCGACGACCCGCATCCCTTTCCATGGCTCAGAGTGATTCTGAGTTGCGAGATGGGACGTCAGATATTTCAGGATCCACAGTGGACCCACCTGGAACGCCTGTGGGTAGAGTTTTATCCACCCACTTCTCAGAGTCCAGCCCGCCGCCAGTTACTTCGCCTGATGCTGGACACTTTGTCCGAGTTCGTCAGTTTGTTGTTGGAACATCGCTCGGCCAGATTGCACTGGCGTTCACTGAGAGAAGTGCTGCCGGTATCAGCGCGCTCGCCTGCGCGATTGCGCCGGCTGTTTGCTTCGTGGGCCGGAGATACCGCCAAACTGCGCAGTGTTGCTCCAACCGTCGCGATGGCGGCCATCGGCCAGGCCGCAGCGGATAACCGGCTGTCACCTGCTGCGGAAAGCAGCCTGTTAACGGCTTTACTTCGCCACTGGGCGTTAAATCGCACCCTGACACATCCGGCTGGCACCACAATTTGCGACTGCCAAGCCTCCCCTCGGATTACTCGTCACGCGCTTAGCGCACCCGACAACTACTGATGATCACGGGAGAACAGTTATGAATGAGAATACTGGACCGAAACTGCAACTGGAAGCGAAACCTAACCTTCCCTTTCAGGGAGATACGGTTGCGCTAACGGCTTCGGTAACGAAGCCCGATCGCAATAGCGGTGAGTACAAGTACACCTGGAAACTGGAGTCTGACACGGGGGTACCGGACCAAGCTGCGAGTCTGTTCAAACTGGAAGGAAAAGAGAAAAATTACTATAAGCAGTTTTTGGACACCACGGAACTGCTGCCCGATACCTATACGGTGAAAGTTGATGCCACCCCAAAAACCGGCAAAAAACTGCAGGCAACGCTGGCGATTACGGTTCAGCAGGCACCGCTGGCCGCCATGGCACATCAATTCCGCCAGGACAGCATTGGTATCGCCACCCGTCAGACCTCGCCCACCGACGACCAGGGACTATGGGTGAAACTCCGGCAGTGTCTCGAGGGCAGGCGATTTGAAATGTACGACTCGCTGGTTACAGAAATCATGTGCGGCAATAGTTATGAACCGCCAGGAGAGAGATTGGATTCCTGCAATTATCGACACGGGGTGCAAGGATACCAACTACTTAAAGCGGCAACAGAGACCTTTCTGCTATGCCATGCCTGCTGTGGTAACTTTGACACCATCGGTGACAATTTCAGTTCGAGAGAGGAATCTCCACGTTTGGGCCATAGCGCCACCCAGGAAGACATGCAAAATTATCTCAACCAATACCTGAGTAGCAGCGCCAGTCCCCAGACTCTACCCTATTTGGGGCAAATTCTAAAAAACCTCGATCTACTGGGGCTTGAGTCGACCAACTATCCTTGCAGCCAGAGCGTTCGTGGCCAGCCCTGCATGTTCGAGCTGATATGGTCCTATTGGCAGGAGCAGGGCGGGCTGGTCCAGACGATCAATGCCATAACTCTGCGTTTTCAGAACCGCCGGGTACACCCAGGGTCAGTAATCGACCCATTGGCTAATCTTGCGCTGGATCCTTTGCGGCCACTGAATAACCTGTTGTGGGGTTATGTACAGGACAGCCGTCAACGCCTCACCGTCGCGCGACGGGCCTATGAGTATGAACATGAGTATGGGCTTCTAACCGAAGGTAAGGCGGTGGGAAAAATCCACCCCGCCGAGCGGCGTGGACAGTTCCTGGAATCATTCCATGCATTGCTGCAGGCGGCTGCCGTCTGGTATCGGGACCTGCAAAATACCATGGTCAACCCAGACCCCTTCCCGATCCTGGAGAAAATCCGCACAGTTCACTTACAGCTGGCCAAGGGGGCAAACAATCAATTCGGAGAGCTGTCCTCCACGGCCCGTATGGAGATGATGATGGCTCAGTGGTTGATCGCTCAGCCACCGATGCGTGAATTTCTGCATTCCCGGGCGATGGTGCCTTACGCGGAACCCTGGATGGGTCAGGTGGATGCCATGCACAAGTTAATGAGCTGGTCCGATGTATCAGTCAGTTACTTCGACCTCCTGGCCCGTTTCGGTGAAATGATTCTTCTTTCTATTCGCTATGGCAATTGGACTCAAGCGAGCAACCCTCAACAGGCCAATAACTGGCTTCAATATTGGCGCCCTGAAATACAGGGTTATATAGAAGCGTACCGCACAGTAACCGGCGTTGATCTATCCGCAAGCTCAGGACAGCGAACAAGTGTCAACGCTATGCAGCCGAGCAAGTTGCTGCAGCGACGCTCACAAAGAAATACGGTATGACCTATTGGTGCTGCTGAATATTCTCCTGTTAAAGCAGCAAATTATCGACTGCACCGGCCATTACCAATCACTTGCAATTTAAGAGGGGTGATGTAGATGATGAAATACCACAAGAGAGAAAATGAAGCGAGATTGATTCCAGAACTGGAGGCCATGTTAACTGATAGTAACAGTATGGATCTCGACTCTCCGGCAGAAGAGGGGGGTGAAGAGCAGTTTTTGGGCAGCTTGCCGGTGATCTGGGACTGGCTGACCAATTGTAGAATTGAAGATCGAACAAAATTGAGTCCGAAAGAGCACCGAATTCGCTCGAGAGATCCGGCCACCGTTTATGCATTGGTACTGCATCAAATGGCTTTTAGCCGTGGAAACGACCCAAACCGTTACAACCGGGTAAAGTCCCATTTTGCGATACTGCCCGACGGAAAGATTCTGCAATTGCATCCAATTTCCGCCTACCTATATGCTTCCAATGGATTTAATAAGAAAAGTGTTGCGGTGGAATTTGCCGGAAACTTCCCCAGCACCAGGGGACGATGCTGGAAAGCGGAAAAATACGGCTGCCACCAACTCACGCAGGCGCAGATTCGGTCCGGCCGCTGCCTGATACAATACCTGATTAGAAAAATTGGATTGACTCATGTACTGGCTCACCGGCAGGCAAGTAAGAGCCGTGCCAACTGCCCCGGTCCAGACATCTGGTATAATGTGGGCCAGTGGGCAATCGACAGGCTGGGACTCAAGGATGGCGGGCCCGGCTTCAAGATAGGAACAGGAAAACCAATTACGGAAGCCTGGCGAAGTGGGAAAAGTTAGTGGGGGGCAGGCCTATCATGTCTTTTGGGCAGGGTAAAATCAGCAGCGGATTCAGTTACGGCAAAGCCGTCTGAGTGCGCAAATATTGCTGTACCGCCCGCTGTGAAACCTGCAAGCGGCGCGCCGAGCGCCTGGTGTCCCCGCACTCTTCTCTCAATACAATACGGTAGGCGGTATCGGCAACAATAGTACGGAGTTCGGCGAGCCCACGGCCTTGTGTCAAGGTCGTGTGCACTGCCTTTTCCCAGACATCCTCAGCGTCAACCGGCTGCCCATCAGTGATAGAGGAAAGTTCGGTTTCAGGCAGGCAGCCCAGGGTAATTGGTCCTGGTGGCACATAGCGTTGCCCCATCAGTAGCACCAATTGGCGCAATTCGCGCACATTGCCGGGATACGGGCGTTGCATTAAATGATCGTGTACCGATGAATCCAATACAGGGATGGTTTCATCCGTCATGGTTTCTGCAAGAAACGCTTGTACCAAACAGGGTATATCCTCGCGCCGTTCCCCTAGGGATGGCATACGCAGTACACAGCCGGCGATACGGTAGTAGAGATCCTCTCGAAAATGCCCAGCCTTTATCTCATCTTTCAAGTCGCGGT
Organism: Microbulbifer discodermiae; assembly: GCF_040742695.1. Classification (NCBI taxonomy): domain Bacteria; kingdom Pseudomonadati; phylum Pseudomonadota; class Gammaproteobacteria; order Cellvibrionales; family Microbulbiferaceae; genus Microbulbifer; species Microbulbifer discodermiae. Next base: position 42,371 of record NZ_JBFLAB010000019.1, read on the forward strand.
GGGATGCACAAACAAGACGAAAATCAGTATGCAACCACTGGTTACTCCCCACGCGCTTATAAGTACCTTCCTGGATTACGCGCAAAAGCTCCGCCTGTAACCTGAGTGGCAGCTCAGCCACTTCATCCAGGAATAAGGTGCCGCCATCCGCCTCTGCGAAAGCGCCATCCCGGGCACGAACAGCGCCGGTGAAGGCACCGCGCTCATGCCCGAAAAATTCGCTACCTGACAGTTCGGGTACAATTGTTGTACAGTCACAGACCACAAAGGGGCGTGCTTCTGGCGCTGGATCCAGTGTGTGAAGCATCCGTGCAAGAAGCTCCTTACCGGTGCCGGTTTCACCGGAAATCAGAACGGCTGTACGACTGAATCCAGCGGCTTCCGTGGCAGCATACAATACTTTAAGTAAAGCGCGGCTCCTGCCGCGCAGTCGTGCCTTAACATCGGCAGTATTCAGCGATGCCTCTATTTCGAGCCAGTGTTTCATACGTGAAGCGATGGCCTGAGCAGCTTGACGGCAGGAATCCCAGGCAAAAATATCTTTGGCACCTGAACGTAAAAGCGTCCAGGAGCATTCTCCTGCTACGGCATTGGCATTTACTGAGACCGCCAGGATTGGCGGCGCGTATAGCGTCTGCATCTGTTTCAGGAACCCCTGCACCTCAGAATCCAATTGGTTGAAGAGGAGCACTCCGGGTAGGGAACCACACTTTTCACTGTCTTCCACAACAATACCCAAACGCTTGAATTCCTCCAGCAAAGCATTGCGCGACTGAAGTGGAAATTCGCCAATATGATGAAGCCACAACCGTAACTTGGAAGTTCTATTGGGCTCTATATTGTATTTTTTCATCTGATCTTTTCTCCGACAAACGACAAAGCTGTCGCCCGGGCGTGGCAAAAGAATCCCACGCGCCCAAAAGGGAGCAAACTGCTCAATGGAATACGATCTAAGGAAACTGGATATTAAAATAAACATATCGAGAATAAAAGCTGTTGACCAGACAACTAAATAATTTATCCGCTTAATATGGTACAAAACATGCCATCATCGGAGAAAACCGATACAACTCATTGAAAAATAAGTAATTTTGTATCATTGTCCAGCTATTCATGTGCGACAAATTAATGGAGAGGAGGTTTTCGATTGAATTGCCAGATTAATAGCAATGAGTGGCAGAAAAATATACAGATAGTTTATTCATACAATGAGGTCTATTCTCTTAACCTCTCGAAATGTATGAGACATATAGCACTCCGCCCCAACAGCTCGCACAAGTGTTAATTATTCACAACCGCACATAAAATTAGCACCAGCTGACTTAAATGGAAATCAGATCTTAAGGGACTTATTTTATTTTCAGGAGAATGAGTATTTCCTACTGCAATCAACTCCTATATTAAATATATTGGAAATATATCTAATAAACTATCAATAGTCACGTCACCATCAGCGTTCTTAGGCAAGAACATCAAACTGACCCTAACCCGGTTATAGATGCACCCGGGATTGATCAAAGACCCCGCTTCTTTGAAGCCAGACACCTTAATTACAGTTTTGGTGGATGAAGTAGTGCCGCTCATCAGTATTGGAGTAGGGACTTTTGGTGCCGCTGGCACAGTGGTGGCAATACATTTACACTACTAACACGCAGTTTTTACCTTCACCCAGCACCTCTCACCTATGGAAAAAATCCTTCGAAATCCGCAGGCGCTTGATAGTCAATTTCTGGCAAGCTCATCGTGCAACAAGTTCCTGCCCTCCTCCTCAACGTATCGCAGGAATTCTGCCGCGATCACGGTTTGGCGCTTTGCTTTTGACCAGACAAAAAACCAGTGGGAATCGATAGGGAGTTCACGCACAGGCAATTTTACCAGACCCGCTTGCCCACCGTAAGCCAGAGTGTGGGCGGAAAGGATAGAAATTCCTAATTTCGACATAACCAAGTGCTTAATAGCTTCATTGCTCTCGACGGTCATTTTTATATTCAGCTGTATTTTGTGCCGACGTAAAAATTCTTCCATTGCATGTCGAGTACCCGATCCTTGCTCGCGAATCAAAAAAGGTTCGTCGAGCAGATGCTTCAGCGTCAGCCGACTTCGCTTAGCCAGTGGATGTTCCTCATGGGCAATGGCAACCAACGGATTGTCCAGAAACTCAATACTTTCAGTTTCGATATCCTGTGGCGGGTGGCTGAACACATAGAAGTCATCGACTCCCTGCTTCAGGCGCTCAATAGTTTGTTTACGGTTTCCGACTTTCAATTGGATATCAATACCCGAATAGCGTTCGCAAAAGGGGCCAAGCAGGTGTGGAATAAAGTACTGTGAGGTGTTGACTACCGCCAATCGCAAAGTGCCGGCCTTGAGTTCACGCATGCTACTCAGGGACTGGTCCAAACGGGAAAAGCAATCCAGTACCTCCACAGCCGTTTTGACCAGCTCCAACCCCGCATCGCTGAATAGCAACTTCCGATGTGAAATATCATAGAGTGGAGTACCAATAGCCTGCACCAGCTTTTTCATTTGCATCGAGACTGTGGGCTGTGTCAGGTGCAACGCTTTGGCTGCCCCATTGATGCTTCCGTTATCGTGCACAGCCAGTAAAATTTCCAGCTGCCGCAAGGTACCCACATGGGCGTGGAGTCGCGATTTCATAGTGCCCCCATCAATTTCAGCCGACAGTTGCTACCAACACATATAGAGATTAGTCTATTTTGCATATAGATAAAATCAATTTCAATCTATGTCAGATATCCCCATAATAGACACCGACCCCAAAGGGGGAGATCAGCCGGCTTTGTCCATGACCGAGTTCCAGGAACCTAATCCATGACAGACAAGCAATTCACGTTCAGCCTGGTTGCCACAGGTGCGCTACCGGCTCTTGAGCCATCCTGACCTTGGAAGCCAGTATTGGTAGCAGCCTGTCGGGTCTGGGTTTGGCGATCGCAATGTTAGCTGGACTCGCTCGTAATACAGGGCGACAACGGAAACAGCGACCCATACTGGCGCTTCCTATAGCACAGAAACCGCAAAAAGCTGACTTGACGAGCGAGAGGTGATAGCGCATGCCCGTTGATATCGAAGGCTCATACTTTTTACTCGGCGCCCTTCGCGAACTGATTCGCACCTACATCCAGTTTTCCAGGGGGACTGTATCAATCACTGATCCTGCTTCCTTTGGTTGTGACTGGCCTGCAATCTGACGTGGCTCTGGCGGAGCACACATCATAGCAGCAACTCAGCAAATCGATAGCCGTATGCTACTTATGCTCACCATAGAAACCGACTACCAACATAAACAGAATTTCTTCGAGCGCGCATTGCGTACCCGACTGCCAAGCCGAAGTAATTACCTCCGGGCCGCGCGTTATGCTGAACCCTGCCTTGGGAGCCCTGAACCACTCAGAGAGGTGATTTCAAATATCGTCAGGGATTTGAAGGAAATGGGCGATCCGTGCCTAACCATTTCAGCACGCGATATTGTTTATGCGTCGCTGAAAAAGCATTATCCATGCAAACCGGAATAGAGTTTTACCGTCTATTAGCAGGTCGCCGAAAAATCCTTTCCCGGCTTTTTAGGCCCTGGTTTGCGACCTAAACACCCATATTTGGGATGGCGGGTGATTGGCAAAACCATTTTTGGCAACCTGCCAGTGCAGCCTGCCCGAGATACAACAGCGGGATCTTAAGAGAAAGAGAATGGACCAGACACAACCGAAATCGCCACTAGCCAACGCTGTTCAACAGTTTATCCGGCTTGAATCCGCCGGGGGAATCCTACTACTATGCGCAGCGATTATAGCGTTGTTCATCGCCAATTCTCCTTTATCCGAGCTTTATGCGGCTTTTTTGGATACACCGATTGCCGTTCAGATCGGAGCCTTGGAGATCAATAAATCTCTGCTGCTGTTGATCAATGATGGGCTAATGGCTGTTTTTTTCTTTCTGATTGGGCTGGAAATCAAGCGTGAAATACTCGAAGGAGAACTGTCCTCATTTTCACAAATTGCTTTACCAGGGGCAGGCGCCCTGGGCGGCATGCTGATTCCAGCGGCAATCTATGCCTGGCTTAACTGGGGCGACGGGGTGGCTTTGGATGGCTGGGCGATACCAGTTGCTACTGACATCGCCTTCGCTCTGGCGCTATTGACAGTATTCGGTCAACGTGTGCCTGTATCACTGAAAGTTTTTTTATTGACATTGGCGATTTTTGATGACTTGGCAGCGATCTCTATTATCGCAATATTTTACTCCGCAGACCTTTCCCTGACGGCGCTCGCACTGGGTGCTATGTTACTGCTGGTCGGCATTGTAATGAACCGCCAGGGTGTGAAACGCATTTCCGCCTATGTTCTGTTGGGAGTTATACTCTGGGTTGCGGTCCTTAAGTCTGGCGTTCATGCGACACTGGCTGGCGTATTGATTGCTTTTTGTGTCCCCATGCGTGATGACCGGGGTCATTCACCTCTGCAAATCCTGGAACATCGACTTCATGCTCCTGTCGCCTTGGTTATTCTGCCAATATTCGCCTTTGCCAACGCTGGACTTTCTCTCAGCGGTATCTCACTTGATGAATTAGCACACCCGGTCACCCTAGGGATTATTCTGGGCCTGGTGGTTGGCAAGCCTATCGGAATTCTCGGTTTTGTCGGAGCTGCGGTAGCGCTGGGTATTGCCCGACTACCCGACAGAGTTACATGGTCACAGCTACTGGGCGTAGCAATGGCCTGTGGCATTGGGTTTACTATGAGCCTCTTTATTGCTGGATTGGCATTTGAGCATGGTAGTGGCGACTACTTTAGTCGCGATTGCCTGGGCATATTGATAGGTTCCATCTTGTCAGCCATGGCGGGTTATATGATTTTGCAGTTCAGCCTCCCCAAGATATCACAGCAGGAATCGGAAGCAGTAACTACTTGATCGTGTGTGCAAGGAAGTACTCTAAGCTAAATTAGGACAACGGATCACCTCCTCCAGCTGCCTTTTATTAACCTGGCAACCAAATAGGTTGCCAGGTTAGCAGCCATTCATTCTGTAAAAACACTGTCATCTGCTTTGTGCCGCAAGCCCATATTGAGAAAACCAGGGAAAGCTGGTTCAACGGCCCCCTGGAGAAGCAGCTACTGCTGCGCCAGAATCAACCGCTAGACGATTTCTTCCCCTTTAAATAGCCCCCGCAGTGGACAGCACTAACTATAGTTGTGGCTGAGTGGTGTCGATATCCAGGTTGCTGCCCCTTCCGCAGTCCCAAAAGGTACTCCACAACCCTGTGATCGCCGGGCAAACAGCCGCTTATAGTTGATGCTGCTAACCCAGCTGCTAAAAAAGACACAGGGGAATCAGCCTCCTCCTGTCCGGTTCAGGTGTGGGTCTTGCAGCCTATATAAAGGAAAGGAGTCAATGGCAGCTGTTCAACATGAGGATGGCTCCAGTTTCACAGGCGGTCCGACCACAAGTTGGTTGGGGTTCCTTGTCCCTTCGCTGGCCGCGGGCGCCTTCCTGGGGTTGCTGTCACAGCTGCCCCGGACTGAGGCGGGCGAAACCATCACTTTTACTATCCCGTGGGTGCCCAGTCTGGGGATCAGCGCCAGCTTCTTTATCGACGGGCTCAATCTGTTATTCGCGCTGCTTATCAGCGGGATTGGCTTTTTCGTTGCCATTTATGCCGCCGGCTACCTGCGCGGACACCCGCTGTTACGGCGCTTTTACCTCTATTTACTGCTGTTCATGGTGAGCATGCTGGGGCTGGTACTGGCCGCCGACCTTATCATGCTGTTCGTGTTCTGGGAGCTGACGACAATTGCGAGTTACCTGCTGATCGGCTTCAATCACGAGGCTAAGGCTGCACGCCGCGCCGCCCTGCAGGCCCTGCTTTTGACCACACTGGGAGGCCTCTGCTTGCTGGCCGGGCTGATATTACTGGGTAGTGCGACCGGCAGTTATAACTGGGTGGAAATTCTCGCCAACACCGACCACCTTAGCCAGCACCCGCTTTATACACCAATTCTGCTTCTATTATTGCTGGGGGCATTCAGCAAGTCGGCACAGTTTCCCTGGCACTTCTGGCTGCCCAATGCAATGGCGGCACCGACGCCGGTAAGCGCCTACCTGCATTCTGCGACCATGGTCAAGGCGGGAATTTACCTGCTGGCCCGAGTGCATCCTCTGTTGGCCTCGACAGAATTGTGGGAGTGGGCACTGACCCTGGTGGGCTCGGCTACCGGCGTCATAGCTGCAGTACTGTCGTTGCGCCAGACAGACCTGAAACTGGCCCTGGCTTATTCCACGGTAGTGGCCCTGGGTCTGCTGACCATGTTTCTCGGCTCCGATGATTCAGTGGCTATCGCCGCGGCAATCACTTTCGTTCTGGTGCACTCCTGTTACAAGGCTGGGCTGTTTATGGTTGTGGGCATCATCGATCACCAGACCGGCACCCGGGATCTGAGGAAACTGGGCGGACTGGGACGGGCGATGCCGATCTGCTGGTTCTGCGCCATGGCTGCGGCCCTGTCGATGGCTGGATTCCCTCCCTTCCTGGGGTTCATCGGCAAGGAGCTGAAGTACGAGGGAGCCCTGGCCATCGCCACGGAACCCATTTTGGTGGTGGGGGCGGCGGTATTTACCAATGTACTGATGGTGGCGGTGGCGGCAACTCTGGCACTAAAGCCATTTCTCGGTCCGCGCCGCACACAGCGGGTCCATATCAGCGACGGCTCTCCAACACTCTGGCTGGGGCCGCTGGTACTGAGCGCCCTGGGTGTGGCATTTGGTCTTTTTACCCCCCTTATTGCCGAGGGTCTGGTTCAGCCGGCGGTGGCCACCATTCTGGGGCGGCCGGAAGTGGTGCAGTTCAAGCTGTGGCATGGCATCAATGTGCCGCTCCTGCTAAGCCTGATCACCCTGGTTTTCGGCATCGCTGCCTTTATGGCCCAGGGGCCACTGCGTGCGGGTATCGGGCGATTGTTGCAGCGGCTGCCGACAACATCCGACCGCCTGTGGGATGCGGGGCTCTCGACACTGAAGTGGTGTGCTGCGGCACAGACACAGCTGCTGCAATCGGGCCTGCTGCGACGCTACCTGTTCGTGATCTTCGCAGCCATTGCGACCGTCATGGCGTTTGCCCTGTGGCGCAATGCAGATCTGATCCCAGGATTGGCACTGCCGGGGCTCAACGTCAAGGAATGGACGGCCCTGGCACTGGTTGCGGCGGCAGCGGTGCTAACCACTGCCGCCAGGTCACCGCTGGCGGCCATTTGTGCGCTGGGCGCCCTGGGCGTGGGCATGGCGCTTCTGTACCTGTTTTTTGGCGCACCGGACCTGGCCATCACCCAGTTGCTGGTGGAGACCCTGTTTCTGATACTGGCTGTGGCGGCCCTGCGCCAGCTGCCGGCGGTATCCAGTGCCCGCAGGCGACTCCTGCGCCCACTTGACGCATTATTGGCCACCGCGGTGGGGGCGGCATTCACGATCACGACACTGGCAGTGATCCAGGCACCTTTTCACAGTGAGGTGAGCGAGTATTTCATCGCCAAGGCGGTACCGGAGGCGCTGGGTCGCAATATCGTCAATGTGATACTGGTGGATTTCCGCGCTCTGGACACTTTCGGCGAGGTAGTGGTGGTATTCACTGCCGCGATCGCCGCCGCAACCCTGGTGGCCGCCCGCAACCGGGAGTCGGGCAAATGAATTCCGTAGTGCTGCAAACTGCCACTCGCGCCCTGGTGGCACTGTTGCTGATGTTTTCCGTGTACATGTTGATACGGGGACACAACCAGCCAGGTGGAGGCTTCATTGCCGGGCTGATAGCGGCGGCCGCTTTCACCCTGTTCGCCCTGGCCTGGGGGGCAACCGCCGCACGCAGCGCACTGCGTGTTCAGCCGGGCACACTGGCGGCATTGGGCGTTTTACTGGCGGGCGCCTCGGCAATGGTGGCAGGTCTTGCCGGCGAGCCCCTGTTTACCGGCCAGTGGTTGTTCCTTGGCGGCGCAGACGGCGACAAAAAAGTGGCCCTGAGCAGCGTGCTGGTGTTCGACATCGGCATTTACCTGGCGGTACTGGGAGCGGCCCTGGTATTGATTTTTGCTCTGGAGGAGAAGTCCTAGCCATGGAAACGGCAGTCGCTCTGGCGATTGGAATCCTGGTGGCGACCGGTGTCTACCTGATGCTGGAGCGCTGCCTGTTGCAATACCTGTTTGGTCTGGTGTTGCTCAGTAACGCCGCCAACCTGGCGATATTCGCCGCCGGCCGGCTGACCCGGGCCACTCCGCCACTGGTACCTGCGGGGATGACGGAACCACCGCAACCGGTGGCGAACCCACTGTCCCAGGCCCTGATCCTTACTGCCCTTGTGATCGGCTTTGGCCTGCTGGCCTTCGCCCTGGCGCTGATCGCACGGAGCTACGCCCGCTTCGGCACCCTGAATTCGGATCGCATACGAGTGGCCGAACCCGTGACCCCTGAAGAGAATCGGGACGGGTGAGCTGGCTGCTGTCTCTGCCATTTTTGGCGCCGATCATCGCCGCGCTGATCACTTATCTTACGCGCGGCCAACCCCGTGCGAGTCGGGTTGTGTCTGTGTGCAGCTGCACTGTACTGCTGGGCACGACCCTGACCCTGTTCACCCTGGTGGAATCCGGAGGCGTGCTTACCGCGCAACCGGGCGACTGGCCTGCGCCCTTCGGCATCACCCTGGTGGTGGACCGCCTGAGCGCGACAATGCTGCTGATAACGGCTGTGGTGGGCCTGGCGGTGGCGATATACGCACTATCGGATATCGACACTGGCCGGGAAAAACTCGGTTACCACTGCTTTTTTCAGCTGTTGCTGGCCGGGGTTTGCGGCAGCTTCGCCACCGGTGACCTGTTTAATCTGTACGTGTGGTTTGAGGTGATGTTGATCGCCTCTTTCGCACTGCTGGTACTGGGCAGCGAGGGCATTCAACTGGATGGGGGAATCAAGTATGTGGCGATGAATCTCGTCTCCACCTTACTGATGTTGACCGCTATAGGTCTGCTCTACGGAATTTCCGGCACGCTCAATATGGCGGATTTGCACCTGCAGCTCGCCCGGGCCGACAACCCGATGGCCATGGATCTGCTGCGCGTGCTGTTCCTCTGTGCCTTTGGCATCAAAGCGGCACTCTTCCCGCTGTTTTTCTGGCTTCCCGCCTCCTATCACGCGCCGCCCCTGGTGGTGACCGCAGTGTTTGCCGGCCTACTGACCAAAGTGGGCGTCTATGCGCTTATCCGTACTTTTACCCTGATTTTTCCCCAGGGGGATGGCTTCGGACACCAGCTGCTGCTGGCGGCGGCCCTGGCCACCATGCTGACCGGGGTCCTGGGCGCCGCGGCGCAGAATGAATTCCGCAAAATTCTATCGTTTCACATTGTCAGCCAAATCGGTTTTATCGTGCTGGGGCTGGCCTTGAACAGTCCCCTGGCTCTGGCGGGGGCAATTTTCTACATGGTTCACAACATAGTGGCGAAAACCAATCTGTTCCTGATCAGCGGCACTGCCAGCCGCTTGAGCGGCAGTTACGAACTGGTGCAGACCGGCGGTCTCTACCAGGCCGCGCCGCTGCTGGCGACACTGTTTTTTATCGCCGCCTTCAGCCTCGCCGGCTTTCCCCCACTATCCGGCTTTTGGGCTAAATTTCTGTTACTAAAAGCCAGTCTGGACCAGGCGGCTTACTGGGTGACGGCAGTGGCGCTGGTTACCGGCGCGCTGACCCTTTTTTCCATGAGTAAAATCTGGGCCGAAGCTTTTTGGAAACGCCACCCCACCGGAAACTGCCAGGGGGTTGGCGCACTGGGCTTTGGGGAGCGTGTGCAGCGGCTGGCGCCGGCAATCGCCCTGGCCCTGATCACGCTGTTGCTGGGTCTGGCACCAGAGCCTTTTATCCGCTTCTGCCTGTCCGCCGCCCAGGAACTGCTGGACCCGAGTGACTATCTGACGGCGGTACTGACATCGGGAACCTAGCAGGCTGTTGAAATTCGAAGAATTTCGACACCTGCTACCGGAATATGGATGTTCCGGCAAAATCGGCGACGCTTAGGTCGTTAATTTTGAGAGAAAAGTGAAAATCACATTTTTCGCTTTTCGTGTGTTGCAAAAGGCAGGATGCCTTTTGCAACAACCTGCTAGTGATCACCCGCCTTGCAACCGGCCCACTCAGCTGAAGTATGGATGTGAGGCAGGGTGCGACGGCAGACAATCCGGAGGTGCATTGGGATGCGACTTTTTCTGCTCAATATCCTGTTGGCAATCGCCTGGACGGCGCTGACCGCCAGCGCGACCCTGCTGAATTTTGTCGCCGGCTTTCTGCTGGGATATCTGGCGCTTGCGATCTCCCACCGGCAGGGGCGCGACCGGGAGTATTTCCGCCGCTTGCCACGCGCCCTGGGACTGGCCGCGTTGTTTCTGCGCGAACTGCTGGTATCCAGCCTGCGCACTATCTACGAAGTATTGTCGCCACCCCCCAACAGCAAGCCGCGCATTATCCGGGTGCCCCTGGAAATCCGCGACAACCGGCAGATACTGACTCTCACTTATTTATTGCTGCTCACACCGGGCACGCTTGTGTTGGATGTGGCCCGCGGCAAAGATGCCATCTATGTTCACACGCTGTTTGCGCAGGATGCGGAAGCATTCCGGCTGGAACTGCAGCGGGGGTTTGAACGCAGGGTGCGGGAAGTGATGTCGTAATGACCATCGCAGATACAAACCCGTTGGTGCTAGCATACGCAGTCAAGGCGGCATCCTGGTTGCTGCTGACCGCGCTGGGGCTGTCCTTTATCCGTGTCGCCCGCGGTCCCACACTGGCAGACCGGGTGGTAGCTTTAGATGTGCTGAACATCATCGCAGTCGCCTACTGTGCACTGCTGGCAATCGCCTCCGGGCGCGCCGTCTACCTGGACGTGGCCATCGCTCTGGCACTGGTGGCCTTTCTGGTTACGGTGGCCTTTGCGCGGTATATCGAGTACGGAGGCGTACAGGTGAACCGGGAACGGGAGGTAACTGGCGATGCCGATGACTGAAACTCTGGTGGCGTTGCTAGTTCTGGGAGGCAGCTTTTTTGGTTTTACCGCGGCCCTCGGTCTGCTGCGCATGCCCGATATCTATACGCGCATGAGCACTTCGGGCAAGGCGGCAACCTTCTGCTGCGGTTTGCTGCTGGCAGCTGTAGCCACCCTGTTCCGGGATCCGCAGGTAACCGCCCGGGCACTGGCGGCAATCCTGTTTCTGCTCCTGACGGTTCCCCTGGGCGCCCATATGATCGCGCGCGCCGCCTTCAGGGTGAAGAGCCCCATGTGGCAGGGCACAGAGGTGGATAACGATGCGAAGCCCGACAGTGCTGCCCCGAAGCAATCCAGCGCGGACTAGCAGGGATGTCCAGGTCGCAAATCAAGTGTGTATTTGCTTGATTTGTCGTGGAGGGTTTGCGGACATACGCCCCAAATCCAGGTTGGGGAAAAAGCAGGGAAGTCTTTTCAACAATCTGCCAGGGAACCAGTTCTTCCTTCACATCCATTTGGCCCACCGGGCGGTTAATGAACAATCCCCTTGTCCTCACCCGCGGTTTTGGTGTTTGATTGCGATGTATCTAACAGCCCGCTGCCAAGGGCAAGAATGTTCGAGTCGCAAATCAAGCGTGTAACTGCTTCATTTGTCGTGGAGGGTTTGCGGGCATACACCGCAAGCCCGGGTTGTGGAAATCCATGCAAGGCTTTTTCAACAATCTGCTAGGGAACCCCTGATTAATTCTGTGTACCCGATAAATGGGAATAATCGTGAACCGCCATCGCAATTTCAAAACCCACAGCGGCTGTCGACGCGGCTCCAGCGATCCGGGTAACAGTTTGCGCCGACGGTGCTGCCCAACTCCCGGCCGTACGCAAACGCCCTCTTTGACAGCACCCCCAATAAGATGACAAACGAGACACAAGCCCGCCCAAACGGGGACACACCAAACAACAAGCGCGAAATCTGGAGTTGGGCCCTGTACGATTGGGCCAACTCCGCATTTGCCACAGTGGTATTGGCAGGTTTCTTCCCGCTCTTGTACCAGGATTTCTGGAGTGCGGACACGACGCCGGAAGTGTCCAATTTGCGCCTCGGCTGGACCAATGCGGCGGCTTCGCTGGTTATAGCGCTGAGCGCGCCATTGATCGGCGCCTTCGCGGACCGTCTGGGGGCCCGCAAGCGCCTGCTGTTTGCCTTTGCCCTGCCCGGTATGATCGCCACCGGACTGATGATGGGTGTGCCGCAGGGGGCCTGGCTCTACGCGTCCTGCCTGTTTGTGATCGCCACTATCGGCTTTCAGGCCGCCAACCAGCTCTACGATGCACTGTTGGTCAGCGTCGCGCCACGCAACCTCTGGCACCGGGTGTCCGGTCTCGGCTTCGGCCTGGGCTACCTGGGCGGCGGCCTGCTGTATCTGATCTGTGTGATTGCCGCCCTCAATCCCGCCACTTTTGGTTTCAGCACCAGCACCAATGCGGTACTGGCTGCATTTCTGCTCACAGCCCTGTGGTGGGGGTTTTTCTCGATACCGCTGCTGCGACGGGTGAGGGAACCAGCGCCGTCCACCAGCGGGAACAGCGGCGGCCTGCTGCGACAGGTACTGAGCGAGGTGGGCCACACCCTCAGACTGCTGCCCCGCCATCGCACTGTACTGGTGTTCCTGATCGCCTATTGGCTGTATATCGACGGTGTGGGCACCATCATACGCATGGCGGTGGCCTATGGCCGGGCACTGGGATTTGAGCGCTCCCATTTGATTCTGGCACTGCTGCTGGTGCAGTTTGTCGGCTTTCCCGCGGCAGTGCTATTCGGCCGCCTGGGCGAGTGGATAGGCCCCAAGCGGGGTATCTACATAGGCCTGGCGATCTATACCATCGTCTGCGTTTGGGGCGCTTTCATCCGCGCCCCCTGGGAATTTTACGCCATCGCCGTGTTGATCGGCCTGGTCCAGGGAGGGGTGCAGGCACTGAGCCGCTCCTTCTATGCCCAGTTGATCCCGGCGGAAAAAAGTGGCGAGTTCTTCGGCTTCTACAATCTGATGGGAAAATTTGCCGCCTTGATCGGGCCGCCGCTGTTTGGCCTGATGGGTACCTGGTTCGGGGATGTGCGCTACTCGATGCTGTCCGTGATTGTGCTGTTCATTGCAGGGGCGGTGGTGCTGGCGCGGGTGCCCGCCACCGAACCCCGATAACCGCAGCTGGATGACAGCGCCGGCGCGGCTATCTATCATTGCCCCACCCCGCAGCACCCATCCTCCCGGTAGCAGGAATGAAACCGAAAAACCGCCGACCACCGGTGCGAAAGCCCAGTGTGACGATTGAAAAACTAAGCCACGAAGTGCGCGGCATAGCGCGACACGAAGGCAAGACCCTGTTTGTCGACAATGCCCTGCCGGGCGAGACGGTCAAGGTTCAGTACACCTCCAGCCGCTCGAAGTTTGATGAAGCAGTGGCGGTGGAAGTCCTGCAGGCGTCACCGCACCGGTGCGAGCCCCTCTGCCGCCATGCAGATGTCTGCGGCGGCTGCGCCCTGCAACATATGCAGTCCGACGCGCAGATCCGCGCGAAGCAGGAAATTCTGCAGGATCAGCTGCGGCGCATCGGCGGACTGGAGGTGACGGAGATACTGCCGCCCCTGGTGGGGGAGGATTTTGGCTACCGGCGCCGGGCGCGACTGGGCGTGCGCGCTTCGCGCCGCACAGGGGTGATTGTGGGGTTTCGCGAAAAGCGCTCCAATAAACTGGTTCCTATCGAGGAGTGTCCCATACTGGCGCAGAACTTCGACCGGCATCTGGCGCAACTGCGCCGCACACTGGAAGACTGCGCGGGGCGGTCCCACATATCCCATATCGAGCTGGCCCTGGGTGAGGATACCGCTGCGGCGGTTCTGCGCCACCTGGAGCCCCTGCCCGAGGCGGACCTGGAGCGCTGGCGCACTTTCAGCGGCGATACCGGGCTTCATATCTATCTTCAACCCGGCGACGACCAGAGTGTGCGCAAACTGTGGCCCCAGGATGGCGATATGCTGCTGCAGTACACTCTGCCGCAATTTGATCTGGCGATGCGCTTTCACCCGCTGGATTTTATCCAGGTGAATTTCCCTATCAATCGCAAACTGGTAGGGCTGGCTCTGACCCTGCTGGACCCGCAGGCGGACGAACGCTTGCTGGACCTGTTCTGTGGTCTCGGCAATTTTACCCTGCCGCTGGCGCGCCGCGCCCGGGAAGTAGTGGGTGTGGAAGGTGCCAATGCTCTGGTGCAGAGGGGTATTGGCAACGCTGACTACAATGGCCTGGCGAATGCGCACTTCCACACCGCCGACCTCACTCGGGACATTACGAAGGAACCCTGGGCCAGACAGGGGTTCGACAAGATCCTGCTGGACCCGCCCCGCACCGGCGCCCACCAAATAGTGGATCAGCTGGCGCGTTTCGGAGCGAGCCGGGTGGTCTACGTATCCTGTAATCCGGCCACGCTGGCACGCGATGCGGCACTGTTCAGCAAGCTGGGCTACAGCCTGACAAAAGCGGGGGCGGTGGACATGTTTCCGCAAACCGCCCATGTGGAATCCATCGCCTTGTTCGAGCGGGGGAAATAAATGCCGGTGTCGCCGGACCTGCCCCAAGCGGTGCCGGACCACTGGAGCAATCTGCTCTGGTCTATGGGCTCACCGCACATAGTCCGCGACTGCGGTCTGCCACTGCTCGAGGATTCGCGCCGCCGCGCGCTCTGGCATTATTTCAACGCACCGGAAACCCGCCTGCGCCTCCGGCCTGAGCTGGAGCGTTTCCTTGCCGCTTTGCCCAGCCGGCGTCTGGGTATCTACTTCGAACACCTGTGGGCCTTCACTTTCAGCCATCACCCGGACTACGCATTGCTGTATCGCAACCTGCCTCTGCGTGTCGGCGGCCAGACACTGGGGGAGTTGGATTTTGTAGTGCAATATCTGCCCGACAACGCCGTAGAGCACTGGGAGGTGGCGGTAAAGTTCTACTTGCAGGTGAGCACCGAACACTGGCTGGGGCCGGGCCTGCAGGACCGGCTCGATGCCAAGCTGCAGCGGATGCGGGAGCACCAGTTACCGGTCGCCCGACACAGCGCAGCCGACAGATTTTTCAGCCGCCACCAGTTGGCGATCGACCGCCAGTGGGCACTGCTGCCCGGCCGCCTGTTCCGACCGCTCAACCGCGGTGCGGGGGCGCCGGCGTCATTCATCAACCCCGACTGCGCCGATTTCTGGTGGTGTGATGAAGAGGCTTTTTCCGCCTGGTCACTGCAGCGGGACTGCCGCTGGTTACAGCTGCCCCGCAGCTGCTGGCTGGCGCCACTGACCGGTGCAGACTATGGGTCCGCTGAACAAACCCCGTTGCTGACACCGACGACACCCATATGCCTGGCGGGCATTACTCCCAGCGGGGAGCAGACCCGGGGCTTCCTGGTCCCTGACGACTGGGCCCGGCGCGCGCTTTCCGCTTGTGCGGATCCGGCAGGCTCCACTTAAAGGGTCCAGTCGCCACAGTCACGCAACCCGATTGACACCAGGGGTTTCCCGGTTATAATTTTCAAAAATTTCTGAAAGTTCGAAAGTTGATGAAACCATCCAGTCAGGTGCAGGCATTCGTGCTGCACTTTGGGGAAATGGGCAGCCGTTGGGGTTTTAACCGCACGGTGGGACAGATGCTGGCCCTGTTGACTATCAGTCCGGAGCCGCTGCACGCGGAACAGCTGGCCGAAGCGCTGAAAATCAGCCGCGGCAATGTCAGCATGGGGCTCAAGGAACTGCAGTCCTGGCGTCTGATCGAATTGCGCCACCTGCCGGGAGACCGGAAGGATTACTTTACCGCCGCCGGCTCCATCTGGGACATGGCCCGCACCGTCTTTAACGAGCGGCGCAGGAGAGAGCTGGACCCGACACTGTCGCTGTTGCGCCAGTTGTTGTTAAACGACCCGCAGGATAAGGAGGAGGCCAAATCCCAGGACAAGATGCGCGAAATCTACCAGCTGCTGGAGCTGCTGGACCAGTTTGCCAACACACTCAACCAACTCAGTGAAAAGGACCTGCGGCGGCTGATGAAGTTGGGCTCCAGTCTGCACAAGCTGCTGGAACTGCGCGGCAAAGTGAAAGGAGGGACACAGCGCTCGGGGGACTAGAAGGCTGCCTTTTTCAACAACCTGCACCCTGCCCCACGCTGAAGAAAGCAAAACCCGGACGCGCCGGAGCATCTATCCTTTGCCTCGAAGCGTCATTGATCAGCCGAGATTAGCATGCCAGATACACTGATACTGTCGAGGATACAGTTCGCTGCCAACATCAGCTTCCATATCCTCTTCCCCACCATCACCATCGCACTCTGCTGGATACTGCTCTTTTTTAAGCTCCGCTACGACCAGACCGGGAATCCCGTATGGATGCGCGCCTACCGTTTCTGGGTCAAGGTGTTCGCACTCACCTTTGCCCTGGGTGTGGTGAGCGGCATTACCATGTCATTCCAGTTCGGCACCAACTGGCCGGGTTTTATGGAGACCGTCGGCAATATCGCCGGGCCACTGCTGGGTTACGAGGTGTTGACGGCATTCTTTCTCGAGGCGACTTTCCTGGGCATCATGTTGTTCGGCATCAACAAGGTGCCCAGCAAAGTGCATACGCTGTCGGCCTTTCTGGTGGCCGTGGGCACCACCCTGTCCGCCTTCTGGATTCTCGCCCTCAACTCCTGGATGCAGACACCCAGCGGGTTTGAAATACGGGAAGGTGTGGTTCACGCCACCAGTTGGACCGAGGTGATTTTCAACCCCTCTTTTCCCTACCGCCTGACACATATGCTACTGGCCTCGGGCCTGACGGCGTCTTTCTTCGTCGCTGGCCTGTCCGCCTACAGAATTCTCCGCGGCGACCAAAAGCAGGCACCGCGCCTGGCGCTCAAGACGGGCCTGATTGTAGCGGCAGTGCTGACCCCCGTGCAGGCCTATGTCGGCGACTTGCACGGCCTCAATACCTTCGCACACCAGCCGCAGAAAATTGCCGCGGTGGAAGGCGTCTGGGAAACCGAGCGCGGCGCACCACTGCTGCTGTTCGCCATCCCCGATGAAAAGCAGCGCACCAATCACTTCGAAATCGCCATTCCAAAATTGGCGAGCCTGATCCTCACCCACGATGCGGACGGTGAAATCCGAGGTCTGAATGAATTCAAGGGAAACCACCCACCGGTAAAGCCAATCTTTTTCGCTTTTCGCATCATGGTGGGCATGGGACTGCTGATGTTGCTGGTGGCCTGGGTCGGCTGCTTTTTCCTGCGCAAACCCGGGGACCCACCCAGATGGATGCTGAAAACCCTGGTGGCAATGACTTTCTCCGGCTGGGTCGCGACCCTGGCGGGCTGGTATGTCACAGAAATCGGCCGCCAACCCTGGCTGGTCACCGGAATACTGGCCACCGCTGACGCGGTGACCCCGGTCGCCCCTAGCAATGTAGGCCTGTCCCTGAGCATGTATCTCATTGTCTATGTACTCCTCATGTGGGCCTATATCCACACGCTGAGAGTGATGGCATTGAAAGCGGTCAAGGTGGAGGAGTTCGAGACCGAGCCGCCCCAGGTGACCGGCAGTCTCACCAATCTCCCGGAATCGGCTCAGGAGGGCGCGGTATGACTATCGAAACCATGACCTTCGCCGACTGGCTGCCGGTTATCTTTATCGGCCTGATGGGCCTGGCGGTGCTCATCTATGCGATTCTGGACGGTTATGACCTGGGTGTGGGGATACTGCTGCCCATGCAGACACAGGACGAACCCCAAAGGGACACCATGATCGCCTCCATCGGCCCCTTCTGGGACGCCAACGAGACCTGGCTGGTACTGGCCATCGGTATCCTGCTGATCGCCTTTCCCAGTGCCCACAATCTGATCCTGATGAAGCTGTATATCCCGGTTGCCATTATGTTGATCGGCCTGATCATGCGCGGTGTTGCCTTTGATTTTCGCGCCAAGGCGGCGGTTGATCGCAAGCTCACCTGGGACAGGGTTTTTAAGGCGGGCTCGCTGCTGACCGCACTCACCCAGGGCTATATGCTGGGCCAGTATGTAATGGGCTTCAACCACAGCTGGCAGGCACTGCTGTTTTCCGGCCTCAGTGCACTGGGGGTCACCGCCGCCTACACCTACATCGGCGCCGCCTGGCTGGTAATGAAGACCGAGGGGGAACTGCAGGTGCGGGCAGTCCGGTGGGCCCGGCGCGCAGGCCGCTCCACCCTGCTGGGTGTGGTGGCGGTGTCAGCGATTAATCCACTGGTAAACCCGGACGTCTTCGACCGCTGGTTTACCTACCCACTGGTGATGTTCGTATTGCTGATCCCGACACTGTGCTTCGCCGCTTTTGTGGCCAACGACCGGCTGCTAAAACGTCTGCCGAAGGAAAACGACCGCTATTGCCGCACCCCCTTTCTTCTCACCGCCGGCATCTTTCTGCTGTGTTTTACCGGCCTGGCATTCAGCTTTTTCCCAGACATAGTGCCGGGCAAACTGGATATCTGGGCAGCGGCCAGTGCACCCGAGTCACTGGCATTTATCCTCGTCGGGGCAGTGATCGTAGTTCCGGTTATCCTCGCCTATACGGCTTTCTCCTACTATGTATTTTTCGGCAAGACAACCGACCTGAATTATCACTAGCAAATCAAGCATGTAACTGCTTGATTTGTCGTGGAGGGTTTGCGGACATGCACCGCAAACCCGGGTTGAGGAAAGCCAGGGAGGACTTTTTCAACAACCTGCTAGGGAAGCGCAGATTTATTCAGTTCAACTTAAGGCTTAACGTCGAGCTCGCCAGTAAGGCGCAGTCGCGCACCGCCTTGCCAGGTAGTGCTCGCCCCATGCACCCGCCCTACACCGAAGTCTGCAACCGCTTTGGTTTTATACCTATATAGACCAACCTCTCAATTAACCCCGGGCGGGAGGCCATCGAGGCGACGAACAATGCACAATGGGCATATTACTGGCCCTGCCCGCATTCTTGTCTCAAAAAACAATAATGACAAGAAATAACTAAGGGGCGAAGCCCGGCCAAATATTAATCCGCTCCCGGAAGACAGCAAGCAGCTAGATATCATGGATATAACAATAATTAAAAATTTTCGGCTTATTAAAAGAAAGGTAAAAATTATCTCTCTGTACGAGTGTTTTTGTTCACATATGGGCAGTCTTGCCTCTTGCAGAAGAGACTGCCACTCTCGATAATCCATGTCATGAAAAGCCAAACCGCCATGAGAGCAGGGAAGCATCTGAATCCGGTATCGACTTGTCGGGCCCGGCAGGGAGTGCTTTCTACCGACGCAGAACCGATAGAGAGTAAATGCAGCTTTGACAGAATCTGAACGAGCAATAACAAGAGGACGCCATGCGGAGTTGCCGCGCACACCCCAGCGCCGCAACGGACGCAAGAAGTTCGAAAAGCTCCTGGACAACCTTGAACAGCTGCTACAGTTTCGGGAAGCCAGCGAAATCACGCTTGCCGGTCTGAGCCAGACCGCCGGCGTGCCCACCGCGTCCGTATACCATTTTTTCCCCAGTCGCTCCGCCGCACTCGCGGCCCTGACACAACGCTATTTTTCCGCTCCACCCAGCGCGGAACAATTTATTCCAGCTGGGAAGACCTGGTTGCGCTGGCAGGATTTGTTCAGCCAGTTTCTGGATCGCCTCCTGAGTCAGTTTTCGCACAATATTCCCATGCAAAAACTCAAACTCGGCCCAACGCCCTGTTGGGCGACGCGCGAACTGCTGGTGGAGTACAACCGGGCTCTGGCCAACCTTCTGTATCGCCACATGCAGGAGCACTTTATACTGCCATCGTCTCACAGCTGGCGCGAACGCTTTCTCATGGCCATCACCATTGTCGACTCTTTCTGGTCCCTGTCTTTTAGCCGCGATCATCAGATTACGGAACAGGCCAACCAGGAAAGCAAGCGCGCTGCCCTGGCCTATCTGCGGCTTTATCTGGGCGAAACCCTGACACGCCGGCTGGAGGCGCAGGCACTGTCCTGAGCGGCTAACCGCAGCCCGATGCCATAACCTGTAAAAATTTGCCCCCCACCTGTCCCCGCACCCGCTGGAAGTCCGTTCCAACACCTGAATTTAATTGGGCCACTGCGATAAGCCCGCACGCACTGACTTGCACTTCAACGAGCCATGCAAATTTTGTGAACTGGAGCACGGTTATTTCACCAATTTATGACAAGCGACTACACTTGTTTTTATAGCCAACCAGCCAGGAGCCCCGGATGTCAATCGCCCCACATACCCTCGAGAAAGATTTTCCGGCATACAGGGCGACCATCAAAAGACTGATTCAGGAGGATTTCCAATTCAGGTCCGAGAGTGCTACCTACAACAAACTGGACAAACAGATTCGAGGGCTGGAGCAGCGGGGTGTCGGCACCGATGATAACCATTTCAACACCCTAAAGATCCAGCGGGCGCGCATGAAGGACCAGCTGTACCGCCGCATCACCGACAGTGCCGACGGACATGAATTGACAGGCAACCGCACAGATCTTTGATCCAGGTGGACTGCCCGCTGAGCCACCCCGGCTCGCCGGCCACCTACTGGACATCAGCGCGCCCCTTTTGCACACTGCCGGGATCCTGCCCGGCATAGCGGAGCCCGCCACTATGAAATTGTTCTATACCAACGCCTCGCCCTACGCGCGCAGTGTGCGCATAGTGTTGCGCGAGTACGGTCTGGAGGAGCGGGTCGGGGAGACCATCTCCCATCCATTTGATGATGCACCGGAATTTTTGGCCAGCAATCCACTGGGCAAGGTACCCTGCCTGACCCTCGACGACGGCCAGGCAATTGTTGACAGCGAGGTCATCTGCGCCTACCTGGACCGGGTCATGGGCAGCGGTCGGCTTGGGGGGATATTAGAGTCGGACTGGGCCCTGAGGACTTATTACGGCGTCTGTTCCGGGCTTATCGACACACTGGTGCTGTTGCGCCAGGAAAAGGTGCGCGAACAGCAGGAGCTGCGCTCCGATTTTTGGTGGCAGCGTTATCAGAATGCCATAAGCCGCACGCTGGACTATCTGAACCGGCACAGCCAGCGACTGGGCGATACCCTGTCCCTCGCGCATATCAATCTGGCCTGCGCGCTTGATTATCTGAACTTCCGGCATCCGGAAATCAACTGGCGCAACGCCCACGGCGCGCTGGTAAGGCTGGCGGATGACCTGGAACAGCGAACTTCGTTCCAGGCCACCCGCCTGCAGGAATAGTTTCGCCCGGGGCCCACTTCAGTACAGCCGTCGCAGGCTGCCCGCAGCGCCCCCAAAAGGGCCCGAACTATTGCGCAACGGGCACCCGGCCCAGATCCCCTTCCATTTCCACCGCCAGAAATGACATCACTATCCAGGCGGCCACATTCTGCTTGAGGATCTCCGGGTCCACCTTGTCCAGCGTATCGTTGGGGGTGTGGTGGTAATCGAAATAGTCGGTGCCGTCCTGGTAGAGACCAAAGGCGGGTACGCCCCTGGCGACGAAGACGCTGCTGTCCGGACCGCCGGAAGACTTGTTGTGGCCGCGCTCGATACCCAGTGGCGCCAACAGGCGCATCATCTGATCGGCAATGTCGAACTTGGTCTC
Source organism: Microbulbifer discodermiae (assembly GCF_040742695.1). Taxonomy (NCBI): domain Bacteria; kingdom Pseudomonadati; phylum Pseudomonadota; class Gammaproteobacteria; order Cellvibrionales; family Microbulbiferaceae; genus Microbulbifer; species Microbulbifer discodermiae. The sequence continues at coordinate 64,024 of NZ_JBFLAB010000019.1, forward strand.
CGGCAGCCGGGTGTCGAAGCGCCAGATCTTGCCGGCGCCAAAATCGGATTCGGATACGGCGACGATCTGGTCCAACTCGCTCTGGTGAGCGGCCAGATACTGCTTGGCTCCCACCAGGCCTATCTCCTCGGCGCCGTACAAGATAACCCGCAGGGTCCGCCGCGGGCGCAGGGGCAGCTCGCCGATCAGGCGCGCGGTTTCCATTACGATGGCCACCCCGGCGCCGTCATCGAGGGCGCCGGTGCCCTCGTCCCAGGAGTCCAGGTGGGCGCCGATAATGACCACTTCCTCGGGCTTTTCACGGCCGGTGATCTCGCCGATCACATTGAAAGAGGGACCGTCCTCCAGACGCTGGTTGTGCACGTCCAGATTCACCTCCACCGGCTTGCCGCGACTGAGCATCGCCTCCAGCAAATTGGCGTCCGGGGCCGACAGGGCCAGGGCCGGTACCGGCTTTTCAATCCCGTCGATGGACATCATCCCAGTGTGGGCGAAACGGTCGGAATCAGTACCTACGGAGCGGATCAGCAGGGCCGCGGCACCCTTCTCCGCAGCGGCGGTCATACCCTTGCTGCGGCCTGAAACCACGGGGCCATAGCCCTCACCGGTGCGGGTGCGCTCCATGCGCTTATTGATAAAAGCGATTTTACCTCTAACCTTGCGCGCCGGCGCCTTCATCAGCGCATCCACATCCGCGAACTCAACCACCTCCGCAGTGATACCGCCCTCGGGGGTGCCGATCCCATAGCCCAGGGACGTGACCACCAGCGGCTGGGGAAAAGGCGCCACCACCCGCGCGTGGGCGTGGCCCCGTGCCCAGCGGGGCACTTCGATCTGCTCGGTGTAGACGCGGTCGAAACCCAGCGCCTTCATTTTTTCCTGAGCCCAGGCCACGGCGCGCCGGTCGCCCTCCGAACCGGCGGGGCGCGGGCCCACCTCCACGGTCAGCGACTCGACAATACTGTAGGCGTCGGAGGACTCCAGTGCGCGGTCGCGCAGCACTTCGGCCACCGAGAGGTCCTCCTGGCTGAGCGGCTCCGCGGATAGGGCGCCGGCCAGCAGCGTTGCAATCAGTCCCCCGGTCAACGAGAGCAGTGGTCTCAACATTTGCTTGTCCTTGGTTAAATAGGTCAGTTGTCAGTGGAGTTATTTTGGTTACCGCCGGTCAGCAGCTGTTCACGTACCGAGCGCAAACGCTCGATGCCGGCCTCGGTGAACAGATAGGGCATCCTACCCGTGTATTCCGCCTCCTCGATTTCGAGGCAGCGCAGGCGCATCCGCTCCAGTTCCGGGTCGTGGCGCATTGGATAGCCGGTCAGTACCCGCCACTCATTGTCGTCCGCCTGGCCCGCGATCACATCTTCCAGCCCGCGCACAAACTGCGCCCGCTCCATGCGAAAGCGCGGCGTTCGCAGTTGCATCAACGTCCAGATTATCAGGGCAAAGACGCAGAAAGAAATGACGATGGTCAGGATTATGGCCACAGGTGCTGCCCCCAGGCATCTATCAGCAATTTTATCGCCACGGCGATGGTGGCCAGGATGATCACCGGCCGCACTAGCCGCGCACCCTGCACTATCACCAGATTCGATCCCAGGCGCGCACCTATGGCCTGCGCCAGGGACATGCTGATAGCCAACCAAAGCAGTATGTGGCCACCGGCAACAAAAATCACCATGGATGTCAGATTGGTGGCGAGTACCAGCGGTTTGGTATGGGCGGTGGCCCGCCTCATGTTGTACCCCAGCAGCGCGACGAACGCCAGTGCGCAAAAGGAGCCCATACCCGGCCCGAAAAATCCGCCGTAAAACCCCACACCACCGCCGACCAACAGATTGAACCGCCGGTTGCTTATGCGCGGCTGCGTATCCGCGTCCGTGATCCGCGGCGAAAACACAAAATACAGCGCAACGGCGATCAGCAGCAGCGGCAACAATGTCTGCAGCTGCTCGCCGCCGATCTGCGTGACCACCCAGGTACCCAGTGCAGCGCCGCAGACCGCTGCCAGCAGCCCCGGCCACAGGGGGCGCAGATCCAGGTGGCCACTGCGAAAATAATTGACCGCCGATGACAGTGTGCCGAACACACTCTGAAACTTGTTGGTTCCCAGCGCATCCAGTGGCGGAATGCCGGCCCACAGCAGCGCCGGCAGGGTGATCATTCCGCCGGCGCCGGCGATGGAGCTGATGAACCCCGCAGTGCCGGCCACTGCGACCAGCACCAGGTAAACGCTAGGAAAACCGTTACCGTCCAATTCCACCACAATAGGCCCGCAGAATCATTCTCCCCCGGTGAAGTCAGTCTGCTTGTCCGGGTTGCACCCCCGGTAGCGGCTGAAACGTCGCTGAATCTCCATCATATCCTGGTCGAGATTGCCAACAGGGTGGTACAGGGAGTCCACGCAAATACGCTTGTTGGTAAAATCCCAGGCAACCAGAAGGATCGGCACATCCGCTGCATAGGCGATGCGCAGAAAGCCGTTCTTCCATTTGTCCACCTTATTGCGCGTGCCCTCAGGGGTGATCGCCACCCACATTTTGTCATTCTGGCGATAGGCATTGGCCATCTGCTGGGCAATCCCCCCCGGCGCCTTGCGATCGGTGGGCAGCCCCCCCAGGGCCATAAACAGCGATTTGAACGGGAAGAAGAAGGCCTCTTTCTTCATCATGAAATACACCCTCACCCGCAGCGCCATGATAAACGGCATGGCCACCACAAAATCCCAGTTGGAAGTGTGCGGGGCCAGGGCCACCATGACCTTTTTCTGCGCCGGCAACTGGCCGTCGAAGCGCCAGCCCAGCAGCTTCACAATCAGCAGGCCCAGGGCGCCCACCAGGCGGCTCTTTATACGCGGCACCTCCGCCGGCAGTTGCTTGGGAATTGTAGCCATTCTGATTTTCTCTCCTGCAGGCTTCTGCCGTTCAGATCAGTGTTCGCGGGTGGCGTAAAAACGGATATCCCCGTAACGCTCCTGTGCCAGCTGCAGATTTACCCGCGTCGGCGCCAGATAGGTCAGGTGGCCGGAGCCATCCAGGGCCAGATTGGTGCTGGCCTTGCGCTTGAATGCATCCAGCTCCCTGGCGCTGTCACTATCAACCCAGCGGGCTGTGTGCACATTCACGTTTTCGTAGATTGCATCCACCTTGTATTCGTCCTTGAGACGATAGGCCACCACCTCGAACTGGAGTACGCCCACCGCACCCACAATGATGTCGTTGTTGTCCAGAGGGAAAAACACCTGGGTGGAACCCTCCTCGGAAAGCTGTTGCAGGCCCTTTTGCAACTGCTTGAGTTTCAATGGATCCCGGAGGCGGATACGGCGAAACAGTTCCGGCGCAAAATTGGGGATACCGGAAAACTTGAGCGATTCCCCCTCGGTAAAAGTATCCCCTATCTGAATGGTGCCATGGTTGTGCAGGCCGATAATATCGCCGGCTATGGCCTCCTCCACATGAGTGCGGTCACCGGCCATAAAGGTCACCGCGTCGGCAATCTTTACCTCTTTGCCGATGCGCACATGCTTCATTTTCATACCGCGGCTGTAGATACCGGAACAGACGCGCATAAAGGCAATACGGTCGCGGTGCTTCGGGTCCATATTCGCCTGAATCTTAAACACGAAGCCACTGAATTTTTCCTCGTCCGGCTGCACCACACGCTGCTGTGTTTCGCGGGGCTGCGGACCCGGTGCCCACTCTACAAATCCGTCGAGGAATTCGCGCACACCGAAATTCCCCAGAGCAGTGCCAAAAAATACCGGCGTCAGCTCCCCGGCGAGATAGGCGGGCAGGTCGAACCTGTGGGTGGCGCCCCGCACCAGCTCTATCTCCTCGCGAATGTCATCGGCGTACTCCCCCAGCAGAGCAGTGGCTTCGTCGGAGTCCAGACCCCGGATCTGCACATCTTCGGGGATGGTGTGACCCTGCCCCTGGCGGTATACATGGATGGTGTCCGTATAGAGGTTATAGACGCCCTTGAATTCCTTGCCGGAACCCAGCGGCCAGTTGATCGGCGCTGCCTGAATGTCCAGCACCGCCTCTATCTCGTCCATCACTTCGATAGGGTCGCGGATATCGCGGTCCAGCTTATTGATAAACGACAGTATCGGCGTGGTGCGCAGGCGGCACACATTCATCAGCTTGATGGTGCGGTCCTCTACACCCTTGGCGCCGTCGATCACCATCAATGCAGAGTCCACCGCAGTGAGCACCCGGTAGGTGTCCTCGGAAAAATCCTCGTGGCCCGGAGTATCCAGCAGGTTTACCACCCGCTCCCGGTAGGGGAACTGCATGACCGAAGAGGTCACAGAGATGCCGCGTTCCTGCTCCATGGTCATCCAGTCGGAGCGCGCATGGGGTCCCCGCTTGCCTTTTACGGAGCCGGCCAGCTGGATGGCGTTACCGAACAGCAACAGCTTTTCAGTAACAGTGGTCTTGCCCGCATCCGGGTGGGAAATGATAGCGAAAGTGCGGCGGCCGGCGATGCCCGCCGGGGAGTGGCTCTGACCCATAGTGCTTGTGCTTCGGTAGCTCTGTGCTGCGGCGAAAAGGAGCGCAGCATTATACACGTCAAGCGGGCACCCCGCGGTGCAAATTTAACCAGTGACAGTCACTGGGCACCCCGGCTGTTACACTGCACCCTATCGTCAATTGAGAGGTCGGGAAGGTTCCATGAGCAGCGACAGGCTAGAGGCATTGCGGGAAGAGCTGAAACGCCAGCAGGTGCAGGGGTTTCTGGTCCCCCGCGGAGACGAATACCAGAATGAATATGTGCCCGCCTCCGACGAGCGACTCGCCTGGCTCACAGGTTTTACCGGTTCCGCCGGCCTGGCCGCGGTCAGCGCCGACAGTGCGGCGCTGTTCGTGGATGGTCGCTATACACTGCAGGCCCAGCAACAGCTGGGCCATAGAGCCATCGAGCAGGAAAACCTGAACAACAGCGCCATTGCGAGCTGGCTGTGTGAACAGCTCAAGTCCGGGGATGCCCTGGGTTACGACCCACGCCTGCATACGGAACCGGGCCTGGCGCCGCTACGCAAGCGGTTGCAGGAACGGGATATCCTGCTACATCCGCTGGAACAGAACCCCATCGATGCTATCTGGAGCGACCGACCGTCCGCACCCGCTGGCCCGGCACGCCCCCACCCCCACACCTTCACCGGCGAGCACTCGGCGGAAAAGCGTCTGCGGATCTCCGCCCTGCTGGCGGACAAATGCGCTGATGCCCTGTGGCTGCCCAACCCGGAAGTGTGCGCCTGGCTATTCAATATTCGCGGCACCGACGTGCCACATCTGCCCGTCGCCCTGACCAGCGGGCTCCTTTACCGGGATGGCAGCGCCACCCTGTATATGGCCGCGGAGGCGGTCACGGACGCGCTGATCCAGCACCTGGACAGGGAGGTCACCCTCGTCAATGACAAGGAGGCGCTGTTCGAAGCGGCCAAACGCCGCCACGTGGCCAGGGTTTGGGTGGACCCGCTGATCACCAACTGCTGGACACTGCAGCGGCTGCGCCTGCTGGAGATTGAGTTGCTGGTGGAGCGCGACCCCATCACCCGCGCCAAAGCGTGCAAGAATCCGGTGGAGCTGGCGGGGGCCCAGGCCGCCCATGTACGGGACGGCGCCGCACTCTGTGAATTTCTGGCGGAACTGCCGGCGGCGGTGGCCGCTGGCAACTTCGGCGAACTGGAGGCGGTGCATTTGTTGCGCGACAAGCGTGAACAGCGCGAAGGTTTCAGCGACGACAGTTTCGACTCCATTTCCGGCTACGGCCCCAATGGCGCCATAGTGCACTACCGGGTCAGTCCAGAAACCAGCCTTACCCTGAAACCCGAAGGGCTCTACCTGATCGATTCCGGCGGTCAATACCCGGACGGCACCACCGATGTCACCCGCACTGTGGCCCTGGGTGAGTTCCCCGCCCACGCCCGCGACCATTTCACCCGGGTGCTCAAGGGGCATATCGCCATCGCCACCCTGCGCTTCCCCGCCGGTACCTGTGGCGAGCAGATCGATGCCTTTGCGCGCAAGGCGCTGTGGGACGCGGGGCTGGACTATGCCCACGGGACGGGTCACGGTGTGGGCAGTTTTCTCAGCGTGCACGAGGGGCCACAGCGCATCGGCAAAGTCAGCACCCAAGTGGCGCTGGAACCCGGCATGATCCTCTCCAACGAACCCGGTTACTACCTTACCGGCCAGTATGGTATTCGCATCGAAAACCTGGTGTTCGTCAGGGAATCACCCGGATACAACGGGTTTCTGGAGTTTGAGGCACTGACTTTGGCGCCCATAGACCGCCAACTGATGGACCCGGCATTGCTCACCCAGCCAGAGCTGGACTGGATTGATAGTTACCATCAACGCGTGCGCGAAACACTGATGCCACTGGTCAACGCAAAAACCCAGGAATGGCTGTTGGCCGCCACTACCAGTATTTAGGGCCTGTTGACACTAACAGGGACGTTTGGGTCGCAAATCAAGCAGTACAAGCTTGATTGGGGGCTCTGTCGCGGTTGCGCACCGTGCGCCGCAGCCACCACCAGGCCAGGCCACCCAACAAAAGGTTGGCGGCGGCGGTAGCCAGGAACAAGCCCGTCACCCCCCAGTACCGATTGCCGACCCACGCCAGCGGCAGGTAGACGCCCAGCACCCGCAAAAAGGAGATCAGCGTCGCCGGCAGCGGCTTCCCGAGTCCGTTGAAGGCCGCGTTGGCACACATGACAAAACCGTAACCGGCGTAACTGAAGGGAACCAGTGTCAGGTAGGCCACTGCCACTGCCAGTACATCCGGAGAATCGCTGAATAACCGCACCAGGGCGGGCCCCGCAAAGTACAGCAACAGCCCCAGGGCGATACCAAAACCGATGCAAAAGCGGGCCAGTACCGACACCGTTTGCCCCATTCGCTCCAGCCTGCCCGCACCCGCGTTCTGGCCCATGAATGGCCCCACCACCGACGACAGGGCATAAAACACGATCAATGCCATGGGTTCAATACGCAGGGCCACCCCGAGTCCAGCTACCGCATCGGCGCCGTGAACCGCCACCAGCGCCACCACCACGCCGCCGGCCATGGGAATAATGACATTGGTGGCAATCGCCGGTAATCCCACCACCAGCACACTGCGCCAGGAGTTCAGCAGCGCAGAGAGCCGCCACTGCGGCGGCGCCAGCAGTTTTTCCCGGTACACGAGAAAATAACAGGCCACCGCGCAGCTCACGGCACGCGCAATCACCGTGGCCAGGGCCGCACCGCGCAGTTCCAGGCGGGGGAAGCCGAACAGGCCGAAAATCAACAGCGGATCGAGAATCAGGTTCAGCAGCGCAACCGCGATCAGAACGCGGCCGGCAATGGCACTGTTGCCGATCGCCCGCAGCGCTGCCAGCGCCACCATAGGCACCACGGCAAAAGTGGCACCCAGGTACCAGAGCACCATATAGTCGGCGATCAACGGCAGCATTTCCTCCCGCGCCCCCAGCAACCGGAACAGCGGCTCTATGGTAGCGAGGCCGACCACGGTGATCAGCAGTGCGAACAGCACCGCCAGAAGCGAGGCATCGGTCACCAGGCGCCGCACCTGCCCATAGTCGCCGGCACCATAAGCGCGCGCCACAGCCGAAGACACGCCGGCCCCCAGGCCGATGGCAAAACTATTGATCACCATCACCACCGGGAAGCTAAAGCTCATTGCCGCCAGCGGGGCACTGCCCAGCTGGGCGACAAAATAGGTGTCCACGGCGTTAAACGACATAGTGGCGAGGATGCCCCAAACCATGGGCAGCGCCAGGCGTTGCAGGTGCCCGGACACCGAACCTTCGATCAGGGAGGGATTTCTACTGCCTGGTGTCATGAAGAACTCTGGAAAAATTTCGTCGCCACTGTGCCTGCGCGATCCGGCAACGCAGGGGCTTACTCAAAGAGGTAATGCTAACAGTTATTCGCGTGTGGTGAGGGCAATGGGGGATTGGCATCGCTAAAGGAACAGGCTCATCAGCACCGCGTCCTCGCGATTTCCATCTGCAGTGGGGTAATAGCGTTTGCGCACGCCGTCCTGCGCGAATCCGAGCGCCTGATACAGGTGGCGTGCGGGACCATTGGACGTGCGGACCTCAAGCAGCACACGCCCGACTTCCGCCGGTAACTGCCCCAGCAGCCTGTGCAGCAGTGCCTGTGCGATTCCGCGCCGCCGCCAGGCGGGCACTACCGCCAGATCCAGGATCTCCGCCTGATCGAGCCGCTGCAACAACACACAGACAGCGATGTTTTCCGCCGCCTGATCGGAACGCAACAGCCAGCACTGGTGGCCAGCGCGCACACTGTCCCGATACTGGCTGCGACTCCAGGGGTGATCGGTGGCCGCCGCCGCTATCTCCGCCAGCGCGGCGCAGTCCGCGACCCCCGCCCGCAGTAACTGCAGGCCCGACAGAGGGCAGTCACTGGGCATCAGGCCTAGCACTGCTGCGGATAGGTCTGCCGCAGCAACAGCCACAGATCGCGTTTGCGCTCCGGAGCCTGCAGCAGTTCGCTGAGACCGGGCGTGGCGAGAATGCGAGTACCCTTCCATTCTGTCACCGGCCCGTCCAGGCGCACCGGGGAGCAGTATGCCTGCGCCTGCTGCCCCATCAACCAGATGGAATTTACCGGCCGTCGCGCACTGGCCGCCTCCAGCCAGCTGGAGCAGGTATCCCTCGCATCGGATTCCGCCGCCGCGGCGGCAAAGCGGTTTTCCGTCAAGGGCCAGCGCAGTTGCTCCCGGTCCCGGGGCAGCTGGTGCCAACCCAGGGCGCGGACAATGTTGTCAAACAGGGACTGTACCGGCAGTGCGGCACCCGGTTGATGGCCATCCACCGCCAGCAGGGCGTCACCGAGCCACCAGCAATTCAGCACAAACGGCTCGACCGCCTGCCCCGCGGATGGGGTCACATCGGCGCTCTGGCCAGAGGCACTGGTTTCGCGCCCCCGCTCTTCCTGCGCTGTGCCGGCCTCAGCCGGCGGGGATGGCGGTACCGAAACTTCGGACATCACCTGCGCCACCGCCTGCGGCAGCGGATCGCTGGCCGGGGCATCCTCTGGCGGTGGTGGCAGCGTGGCCTGCCGGGGTACGGGCGCCAACGGCAGCAAGAATCGCGGCCTGTAACTGCTAACCCCCAGCGCCTGCAAGTATTCCGCGCGGTGGAGTTCGTGCATCAGACACCCTGTCGCTTGCTTTCGCCACTGGCCAGCAGATTGAGAGCGTCCAGGTAAGCCTGTGCAGAAGCCACGAGAATGTCGGTATCGGCCCCCACTCCATTGACCAGGCGGCCATCCCTTTCCAGGCGCACTGTCACTGTGCCCTGGGAGTCGGTGCCCTGGGTGACCGCGTTGACCGAATAGAGTTTCAGGTCGGCATCGCTGTTGGCAACCGTTTCGATCGCCTTGAAGGTCGCATCCACCGGGCCACTTCCCTCCGCCTCTGCGGCCACACCGCTGCCATCTATCATCAATTGCAGCTGGGCCCGCGGACGGTTGCCGCTGCGACTTTGTACATCCAGGGATTCGAGGCGAAAACGCTCTATGGGGGCCTCGGCACCCGTGGCGATGGATTGCAGATCCTCGTCGAAGATTTCGTGTTTCTTGTCGGCCAGGTCCTTAAACCGCTGGAACACCTGTTGGAACTCATCCGCTTCCGCAAACAGAATCCCCAACTCCTCGTAGCGTGCCTTCACCGCGGCGCGGCCGGAGTGCTTGCCCAGCACCAGGCGGTTCTGCCCCCAACCTACATCTTCGGCACTCATGATTTCGTAGGTTTCACGGTGCTTGAGCACTCCGTCCTGGTGGATACCGGACTCGTGGGCGAAGGCGTTGGCACCGACAATGGCCTTGTTGGGCTGTACCGGAAAACCGGTAATGGAAGATACCAGTCGGGAAGTGGGCACTATATGGGAGGCGTCGATGCGCGTTTCCACCGGGTAGAGATCCTGGCGGGTGCGGACCGCCATCACAATTTCCTCCAGCGATGCATTACCCGCTCTTTCACCCAGGCCGTTGATGGTGCACTCCACCTGACGCACGCCATTCATCACTGCCGCCAGTGAGTTGGCCACCGCAAGGCCCAGGTCATTGTGGCAGTGGGTGGAGAAAATCGCCTTGTCGGAATTGGGCACATGCTCAATCACACGCCTGAACATAGCGCCATACTCTTCCGGCTCACCGTAACCCACCGTATCCGGGATATTGATGGTGCCGGCGCCGGCGTCGATCACCGCTTCGATGATGCGGTACATGAAGTCCGGCTCGGAACGACTGCCATCCTCCAGCGAGAACTCCACGTCGTCAGTGAACTGGCGCGCCTGCCTGACGGCCGCAACCGCCTGTTCCAGCACCTTCTCCGGCTCCATCTGCAGCTTGTACTGCATATGAATGGGAGAGGTGGCGATAAAAGTATGAATACGCGAGGCATTGGCTTTCTGCAGCGCTTCCCCGGCGCGGGCAATGTCCGGGCTCACAGCGCGCGCCAGGCTGCACACGCGGGAATCCTTCACTGTTTCCGCCACCGCCCGCACCGCCTCAAAATCTCCCTGACTGGCGATAGCGAACCCGGCCTCGATCACATCCACCCGCATACGCTCGAGCATACGCGCTATGCGGACTTTCTCGTCCCTGGTCATGGACGCGCCGGGACTCTGCTCGCCGTCGCGCAGCGTCGTGTCGAATATGACTAGTTTTTCTTTATTGGTGTTCATACTGGCTAACCTCCTCGTCGGCGCCGAGGCTAAACAGCAGCGTGGCGGCTGTCTACGCGCGACTCAAATACAGTGTGGAATCCTGTTGAAGGGTGGCGGAGTAAAATTATCTACCGCCGCGCGATAGTCGCAACGAAAATATTAGGGCGCCTGAGCGGCCCGAACATGGTAGTGGCTGGTTGCACATGTTGGCTTGCTACTGGCAGCAGAGGGTTGTCCGGCACTATACCTTCAGACCAGACCGGAATCAATGCGCATCCTAAAAATCATTGAAATCAGATATAAAACACCAAAAATCGATAAAATTATCGAGCAGAAAAGGATTAAAATCCTAAATCTCCACCCCTTTGAGCCAGATTTAGCGTACCCCTCCCGTACAGCCGGGGCCCGGACTGCCAAGTCCTGTGAATGACCCCGCCCGAATCGCGGACTGCAAAGCGGAGGCCCACTGTGAGCCCGGGACACCCCGGGCCCCCTGTTCGCCTTGTAAGGCATCACAGCAACGGGGCTATCGCGGACTCAATCGCCTCCGGTCTGTCCTTCGGTGCGAAGCGCTGCACCACCTTGCCGTCCCGATCCAGCAGAAACTTGGTGAAATTCCACTTGATCGCCTCCGTTCCCAGAATGCCCGGTGCACTGCGCTTCAGCGCGGCAAAAAGCGGGTGCGCATCGGGTCCATTGACATTGAGCTTGGCATACAGAGGGAAAGTGACGCCAAAGTTCAGTGTGCAAAACTCTTTGATCTCCTCATCAGAGCCGGGCTCCTGGGCACCAAACTGGTTGCACGGAAAGCCCAGCACCGCAAAACCCCGTTCCCGGTACTTTTGGTAAATGGCCTCCAGGCCTTTGTACTGTGGGGTAAAGCCGCATTTGCTGGCGGTGTTGACAATGAGCAGCACCTGTCCCCGGTGCTCGGCGAGAGATGTGTCACGGCCATCTCCGGCTTTTACAGAAATAGAAAGCAGGTCATCCATCATCAGCTCCTTTGGTGCATTTGAGATTGCGCACGAAAACAATAAGCAACTAAAGGCACACAAGACTTTATTATGAGAATAATTATCAATATTATTGCCCCTCGATTCTCACCGGTAAGGAGTCTTCCGTCAATGCGCAGCCTTTCCCTGTTCTTTTACAAATCACTGCTGTTGCTCCTGCTGGCCGCCGGAGCCCATGGCCAGGCGGAACCACAGGCACCGGCGGACCTGCGCCAGTTGATGCAGCTGGCGGAGTATATCGGTGTCGACTATGCCGAGGCAGTGCGCGACGGGCAGATCATCAATGGGGACGAATATTCCGAGATGGAAGAGTTCGCCCAACTGCTGGTGGATCGTGTTACAGGGCTGGAGGCAGAGGGCGAGACGCGGAAAATTCACGACAGTGCCGCGGCACTGCAGGCCGCGATTCGCAACAAAGCCAGCCTGGCTGAAGTCCAGACCCTCACCGCCGCCCTGCGCCAGGGTCTGGTTTCCATTTCACCCCAGCTGTCGCTGCCCCAATCCCTCCTCCAGGTGGAACAAAGCGCAACACTCTACCAGGCGCAATGCGCCGCCTGTCACGGCAATGCGGGCAAGGGGGATGGCCCACTCGCCGCCCAACTGGAACCGGCCCCCACTGACTTCCACGATGTGGCCCGGGCCGAAAACCGTTCGCTGCTGGGGCTTTACGATGCCATCAGCAACGGCATCGATGGCACCGCCATGGCGGCCTTTGCCAACCTTACGGATCAGCAGCGGTGGTCGCTGGCTTTTTACGTCGGCGGCCTGGCCTTCAAAGGCAGCGCCGCGGCGGAACAACAAACCACAAACAAACTGGGTCTACAGGACCTGGTGATGTACAGCCCCAAGGTGTTGCTGCGCGACCAGCTCCAGACTTCACCCCAGGCTATCGCCGCACTGCGCGCCGATCCTTCGCCGCTCTTTGCCGCCGACAACACACCGGACCAACCGCCCCTGCAGATAGCGCGCTCCCATCTCGAACAGGCTTTCGCCGCCTACCAGCGCGGCGACTATAGCCACGCCCAGAGCCTGGCCATCAGCGCCTACCTGGATGGATTTGAACTGGCCGAAACTTCGCTCGATTCTCACGACAAGGCGCTGCGACTGAGCATAGAGCGCGAACTGCTGGCCCTGCGCGCAAAGCTGAACGCATCCGGCGATCCCCAGGCGGTGCAGGAGCAGGTTCAGCAGCTGCTGACAAGCCTGGAAACCGCGGAATCACTGATGCAGGAAAACACCCTCTCGGGCACCGCGGTATTTTTTGCCAGCCTGCTCATTTTACTGCGGGAGGGGCTGGAGGCACTGCTGATCGTCATTGCGCTGGTAACCATACTGATCAAATCCAAGCGCAACGACGCCATCAAATATGTGCACCTGGGGTGGGTCACCGCCCTGGCAGCCGGCACCGCCACCTGGCTGGCGGCACAGCAGCTGATCAACATCAGTGGAGCCAGCCGCGAAGTCATGGAGGGTGTAGCGGCAGCGCTGGCGGCCGCCGTACTGTTTTATGTGGGCTACTGGATGCACAGCAAAACCAACGCTCAGGAATGGCAGAAATATATCCAGAACAATATCGACCGCAGCCTCAGCAAAGGGACACTATGGGGTATAGCGGCACTGGCATTTCTAGCGGTTTATCGGGAGATTTTCGAAACCATCCTGTTTTATCAGGCCTTAATGACACAGACATCCGGGGCTGGTTACGGCGCCCTCTGGTCCGGCACCCTCGCCGCGGCCGGCCTGCTGTTACTGACCGGCTGGGCCATGGTGCGCTACTCGGCGCGACTGCCGATCGGAAAATTCTTCACCATCACAACCTATTTCCTGCTGGGCTTATCCTTCGTCCTGGCGGGCAAGGCGGTGGCTGCGCTGCAGGAAGCCGCGCTGCTGAATATTAGTCCATTACCTGTGGCCTTCTCTTTCGACTGGCTCGGTATTTATCCCACCTGGCAGGGTGTGGGGCTGCAGTTCGCCATCCTGGTGGCCGCCTTTTGGCTGTGGCGGCGCGGGCGCAACTCCGATGATGGTGCCAGCACCGTTAAGGTCTAAAAGCCCTTAGAAGATACCCCACCACCGCGGGGTATCTTCAACACCTACAGGCGTCATCGCAAGGTTTAGTACGCTCTAAGGGAAATACTACAGCAATCTAATTGCAAAACAGTTTGAAGGCCGTCCCCTCTATTCACCTCTTCGCCTAAATCGCTCTTTTGTGAGCGCCTGGCGCAGTCGATTCCCTGGGCTCTGGTGGCGTTCACGCCGACGACATTGGCAGCAGAATTGAATCCACGGGGCTATGTGTCCCCGCCCGGCGCTGGCCAACTACGTGAGTGTATATCTCTGTAGGACGAAGGTCAGCGTGTCCGAGTAACTCCTGTACTGTGCGGATATCACTGCCACTTTGCAGCAGGTTGGTGGCAAACGAATGCCGGAAAGTGTGGGCTGTGACCCGTTTGGCTATTTGACTGGTGCCTACGGCGCGCCGCAGCTGCTTGGCGTAGGCAGTTCCGTGCAGGTGATGCCGGCAGACGTAACCATCCACCGGGTGGACGCAGCGTGTGCTGGAGGGGAACAAATACTGCCAGGCGAAATCTTTCAGAGCGTGGCCGTACTTCCGATTAAGCGCACTGTCCACGGAAGACAGATCGAAGATTAGGGCACAGAGAGCCTGGTTTTGCGTTGACGAACTTACCGTACGGTTGACGGCCAGGTGCGACAGAAAACGCTCGATTTCTGCATTGTGAAGGGTGTCAGGGTGCTGTTTGTCGTGAAAGTAAATGAACTGGCGAATCCAGTAGAGGTAGGTTTTTTCGGTTCGCAGACTGTAGTGGCGCGAGCGAAACTCACAGCGGACTGACTCAGGAAATGGAGATCGGGACACGAGTTCATTTCATTCGATACTGTATTTATATCCAGTTACAACGCAAGTTAACGGCATATCCCAGTAGCGGGCCTCATGAGTACCGACATACCCGAGGCTCGAAAATTCCGATTTATATTGGCTATCTGACTGATTTTATAGGATATTTGCATGGATAACGGATGCTATAGAAGACCCCCCGGAGGTCTCATGAGTACCGAGGCTTGTTATCCGCGGCAGGCAGCGGCCACTACCAAGGTGTAACCTTATGATTTTTATAGATTTTTCATTCGATCAACACCGACGAACTGGGCGGTATAGACGGAATTCCGCCCAATAAACTGTTAGCACTACAAAACGATGAGCGAAGAATTACTCATAGATATGTCAGGAATCATGGATGAAGAAACGTTCCATGAGTACATATCCAAGAAACTCAATTTTCCTGGGTACTATGGCTACAACCTAAATGCATTCTGGGATTGCATCACTGATGAAGATCAATCATCTATGCCTCGGAAACTAGTAGTTGAGGGCTTGGCTGCACTCAGAGGTTTTCTTCCTGAGCTACATGATGGCTTTGTCGAGTGCTTACGAGACTACGAAAAAGAATATCCCGATCGTGAAGTTGTATTCCGGCAGGATAGTCCATCGGGCGAAGGTATAGAGTTCGAAAATGAATAGTAACCAAGTAGCAAGTACCAGTGCTAACAAGGCCAGCCAGAGGGACCAAAAAACCGCCGCTTCGCTCTGGTTTTTCGGCCCCTGCTGGCGGCGTTATGTGTCCAGGAGCCTTGGACAGTGCCAGGGCCTGTTAACACTAATTTTGATAAAATCTGCGTTTATGGAAATCACAAAATCGCAATTCAAAATTATCGAACACCTGCTGCCTTTACAGCGAGGTAACGTCAAAATACCGAATATACAGGTCATAAACGCTGTTTTGTATGTGGCTGAG